>JACDFK010000109.1 GCA_013815795.1 Candidatus Babelota bacterium
CGTTGAAAAAGTTCGTATAAAAAGGGGACATTTCTGTTGGGGAGAAAAGAGGACATCTTTACATAGCGTTGACACAACATATAAGCCCACACTAGTAATGGTGGTCCCTTAACTTCATGGTAGCTTTCAATCTCTTATACTATATTAGTGACCGCAAAAAACTTACTAAGAATATATACAAAATAGTTGTAGGATCGTGCTAAGGCACTATAAGGAAGGGGGTTTTAAACACTAGTAGTTGATCAGGGACATTTTGTTGTATAAAATGGTGCCGAGAGACGGAATCGAACCGCCGACACGAAGCTCTTCAGGCTTCTGCTCTACCACTGAGCTACCTCGGCAAATACTATACAAATAATAATAACAGGTATCTTCATTTTGTCAACAATAATGAACCTGACACGATGAATGTGAGCCACTACTATCCTCAATGCTCTCAAGAAAAAAACAGCCTCCTTTAGGATACAGCATTACCATACTCGCGATGAAACATCACACGGTAAGAGTATCGTTAAGTTCGTTGAAATGCTCAGAACCCCCATTAAGGTTTTAACTAAAATCGAACACTTATAATGAAATATCACCCCATGAAAACATTCTATTCTCCTATCGAACTGCTTGGCAACTCTCGAGACAAAGTTTAGCCGTATAAGCATTACCTCTCTCTTTCACAAAAAGTTTAAAAGATCCCTATTATAAAAGGCATCACCACGCTGGCCTTTATTTACTGCCTCACTTTTTCAATAAGATATTTTGTTTGCTTTTTTTTATATCAATAGGATACCAATGTACTAAATAGTTGCGAAGGTTGTGAGGAATAGTGCTGAAAATTTTCCATTAAAAGAATCTTCATAGATAGTAAAACAATCTCTGGTTAACGCCCTTTTTATATCTGAAGCAATGGCTAAAATCCATATTTATCGGTAATTAGCTTTTTCGGTAATCCACTTACGGACGGGATAAAGAGGCACCGTATACAGACTTATAATACTAAATCCCGTAATAGTAAAAACGGAGGTTCCATCCGAATATCTACCTTATCAGAATGCACTTTAAGTTGTAAAAACATCTCTCCTGTTCTGCCTCAAGTAGATACACACTTCCATTACATGATCCAACACACAGCATTTTACCATCTGAGCTAAATGCCGCTGAACTACTAAAGGTGTTATGAGAGAACCGTTTCAACGAGGGTGACGAGCTTTTTAAATTGCAAAGACCTGCTTTCTTTTTTCCTAATCCTCCAAAAATAGTTTTTCCGTCCGGATGTAACGCAGATACATTCAGGTGTTCAAGCTCTTGCTACTGCACGAGAGTACTTTGATTATGAACAGTTTCTTCAAGAGATAGCGATGAAACATCATCATTCGCTTTCACAAGAGCACGAGAGATTTCGAAATTATAATCTAAGTCATTTCCCCCTAACAAACGAATAATGTAATAATGGAGTTCAGATATAAGAGCCTAAAGTACATAAGCATAAGCACCTTACTACCTGATGAGCTAGGAACTCTTTCGATCTCGGTTCTTTTAGTGTTTTTAAAAGAATAAAAAATGAAATTTTGCTCTTTATCGACAATGATATTTCCCTTTTTTGCTATTTTTCAGGCAAGACTCTTACCTTGAGGGGGGACTCAACTATCGAACACTGTCGTTTCATGCAATGAACAGACCACGGTGTCAACAAGGCAATCAAAAACGCACAAGTAGATGTTTGTTTACAATACGAGTCCCTATAGATTTCTTTCGTAAGAAGATTATTCTAAGCATTCTACGCTTAAACAGAATGAACGAACTTAAATTACATTAGAAAAACTAGCTCCAAGAAGTAGAGCTACCCGGTACTGAATATCTTTTTTCTAGACTTAAGAATTTTAAGAAGTATGTGATGCGAATATCCTCACATTTTTACTACTTCTAACCCACATCAGATCATACTTCGAAACTTTATATATAATAAAAGGAGCCACCACTAATGGCAGCCCCTTTTATTATACAACTATGTCTTGATAAACAGCTCTCATTGAGATGCTTTAAAATTTAACCTGTCATTATGGTAGACAACAGTTGCTTTCTTTTTTAAAGCATCCAGCACTGACCCAACCAGCTCTTTCTCTTGCTTTTGTGCTATTTGCAGTCTCAAAACATTCTTTTTTTCATTGAAATCTTTTTCAACAAACGGCTCTTTTTCCACGAGCTCAACTATAAAGCCATTTTTCTCAGTTATCCCTGATACCACATCCTGGACTCTTCTTAATTCCTTTATTTTATCTAAAGGAATACTGTTTTCTGCAAATTTTGAACTCGTCTCTTCAACCCACCCTGTTGTCAGATAGTTAGCTTTAATCGCAGCTGCCCCTTTTGCTAAAGCCTCTTTCTTATCTTTTACCCAATCGGCCAAGAGAGCCATATCCACAGGTTTAGCATTATCTTTCTTTAACAAAGAAGTTAAAGAAGCGATATCTGCTTCAAGTGCTGAACGAGCTTTCTGTGTATATAAATCTTTTACAACCTGTTGCTTAACAGCCGTAAGTTCTGGAAGAGTGCTCGGAGTTATGGAGGTAAGTTCAACAACAAATCCTTTACCGCCCTCTTGTAAGAACGCACGTTCACCATTTTTCTTTAAACCAAAAAGCTTTTGAGCTTTCAACCCTTGACCTTCTTGCAGGTTTTCGATCTTAGATTCTTGGCCTTTTTTATCCTTAATAAACGTTGAAAATACCGTAGGAAGATCGGCAGACTGCTTTAAAACACGCTGAACTGCTGCACTGAATTCACGATCAAAGCTTTCTTGCTTAAACGTCTTTGTAAGTTGATCTTTTACCTGATCAAACGACTTATAAACCGGTTCTTGTATACGAATAAGTTTTACAATTTCAAAGCCATCCGCTGTTTCAAAAACAGGAGAAACTTCGTTTGGTGTAAGACTAAAAACAAACTGCTCGAAAGCAGGTCCTTTCTCACCTTTCTTCACCGAAATAGGCTGCGCCTTTTCTTTTGCTTGTGAATACTTTGTGGCTAACTCGGCAAAGCTTTCTGGCTTCTCCTTAATCTGCTTTACGAGTTCCTGTCCTTGTCTACGTACATCATTTTTACTTTTTTCATCAAATTTCAAAAGTATATGTTGAACTTCATACTCTTCAGGTTTTTCAATAAAACTTCTTCTGCGCTTATTGTAACTATCGCGAATGTTTTTTTCTTCTACCCCTATTCCATATGATTCAGGATCGAACGTCCATACAAGACCTGAACGTTTTTCAGCAATTCGATAATCTTCTTTATGCGCGTCGAAATACTGTTTAATTGCATCTTCAGACAACTTTTCTGTTTCAGCTTTCTTAAGGTACGTTTCCAATGAAAGTGTGACGATCCCATACTTTTTCTTTAAGAATTCCGCTTCATACGCTTCCTTTAATTCTGCTATAGGTACATATTCAGCACCTGCAATCAATCTCCTAAACAGAACTCTCTCTAAAATATTAGCAATCATCTCCTCAAGTTCGTCTTCTGACATACGCTCATCCTGTAAGAGACTTTGTAATGCCGGTATATCGATTATTCCGTTTTTTATTACGTGCTGAGGGATAACTTCACTTAAAAATTCTCTCACAAAATAAGGATCTCTTAACTTAGCTTGTATATATTCCCTGTTAACCTGTCCTCCAACCCTATGGGCTGCTGACTGTTCCGCTTTTTGAAATACCAAACTTTCCAGTGCGAGCTCTTCAGGCTTTTTAGAGAATCCAAGTTGTTTTAAAAACCCATCTGCTCCTGAGCCAAAAAGCTGGCGAATATACTGAATTTGTTGATTTACATTTACGTATTGGCGTTGAAACTCCTTTATTTCAATCTCTTGATCGCCATTTACTGTTGCAATACTGGTGGGACTAAATCGTCTTGAATAGTTAATTATTCCAATAAATGAACTTCCCGCAAATCCCAAGATCATAATCCACAAAATTATTTTTGATCCCTTTTTTTGAAACTGAGTTCGTATCGATTCTATCATACACTATCCCTTTCCTTATTTATTTTACTATCTGCCTCGTTTACCTTTTTTACATCTACCTTTTTCAAATGGTGTTCCCGTTTTAAAGCATCTACCGTTTTTATAAAATCTTTTTTCAAGCATTCTTGATAGACATTTACTTGATACCAACTATACTGCTGTCCGCTTTGAGTCTCGCTCTTTTTTACTACTACACGAGCTTCCAAGCCTCTATGACTGAGACGCGCAATAAAAGCCTCTGCTTCCTTTAAACTACCAAATCGTGCTACTTCTGCATAGTATAATTTTTCCT
>JACDFK010000002.1:0-17445 GCA_013815795.1 Candidatus Babelota bacterium
AAGAGGGAGCCGATAACTCTTCCTTATTGTCTCTAACAACAGAATCTGAAATTGAATCTTTCTTGAGACTCTCTTCACCTAAACCTTCATTTTTTTTCAAGACAGAGATATTCGAATCCCCGACCTGGGAAAAAAGAACTTTAGGTGTTTCCTTATTATCAGTGTCCCCGAGTAATCCTTGAGTTAGCCTCTTTTCTAAAAAAAGACCTTTTTCTTCTTCAAAATCTAACACTGAAAAAGGTCTTTCGTCTACCCACTGCTCAGCAGCTTGACGATATCTATCGTCAACAGTATAAATACTACGTTTACTCGCTTCTTCTCCGTTTAAAAGAGCAATAATACCGTTGATTTGAGGGTCCTTCATTCTAGTGCTGTTCCCACTGGAATCAGCAACATAATACCTCACAGGCCCTCCGTTTAAACGCGACACCACCAAGGGCACCCAATGAGAAGAGAACTCTTGACTACTAGTCCCTAAACGAACTAAAAATGCTTCAGCAATATCCTGATCAGAGTTTAGGATCCGAACACTTAATTGAGTTAGTTTTTCATAAAGGCCTTCATACTCAGAAATTACATTCTTTAATGGTGCTCCAAGACCCGCGATTTTTGCCTCAGGCCCAAAACCCCATGCTACTTTAATTGCGTGTGACAAATTGTTTCTGAAACCTTGTGCGGCAATAACATGTATACAATCATTAGGAATCTTGCCCATTTGAGAAAACAGCTCTATTAGACCTTCAAGATCATCACTTCCGGCCCAATTTCCACGGTCAATATTTCTATAAATATCGGTAGAAGAGTCAAAAGTCAAAGTAGTAATAAGATCTTCTTTAAAAAGCTTATTCAAAATATCTCGATCTTGTTGCAACATGGGATGCATTTTTAAAGCGGCTTTTCGATAAACATCTGTATAATCAGGCTTTCTAAATTCGAAATCTTCTAAGTAGTTAACGATAGTAGTATCAAAAGTATCAAACAACTCTTGCCTTTCTATAGACCATACTATTGGCTCATATGAAAAGCCACAGTTAAAAATCAAAGAAATAAGATTAGCAAGAAATCCTTGTGGTTGTTCTATTGGAGAATAGATAACCGTATGCTCGATGTTCTTTAAAGCACATTGTAAAACTAAATCCAAAACTTTTTCACATCCCTCTTTATCTTCCTCTCCACCAATTTCAAGAGCATACTCTTTTATATTGCTATTTAATTCATCCAACAGCTTCTTTTTTGCTATAGGGATAATTCTACGTTTAACGACACAAGATCGTCCGATAGAAGAAGTATCGAGAAGATCTTTTTCTAAATCTAATGTTAACGCTGATTGATAAGGGGGTATTTCTGTTGTACCTGATTCAATAGCATTTTCTAAATGCTCAAGAGAATCTACTATTCTCGCGGCATTGTAAAATGCATGATAGGCACACGTAGCGCCTTTTTGATTAATAGCTGCTATTTGGTATAACTGCTTGCTTGTATCTTGACTAATAATAGAGGGGCTTTCGTGCCTATTATTTTTCCTTGAAATAATATTTTGCTCTTCAATAATAATGGGCTGTTGATCGAAGAATCCACGTTCTTCGATAGATAAAACATCTTCCATTGCCCTAAGCCCGGTTCCCCCTCCTAAGAGAAAGAAAACCCAATATATCTTTAAAATCTTTTTAATCATTTTCATCCTTTAATTATCTCGTATAGTATATGATTTATTACCATAGCAATACATAGTATATGCTTTATTACCATAGCAATACAAAAGAAAGAGGTCAACAGCCCTTTCCTGATACGAGTATACATTTAACTAATTATTTCAAAGTTACTCTTTTAAACTACCCTGTATATGTTTACACTACCTTAATAAATATTTTCCAAAATTTTCTAGAAAAAACCATCGGATACTCTCTTTATAAGGAGTATAAAAACAATTCTCTCGTACTAATCAAAATTAGTAATTTAAAACAATTAGTCTTTCAAACATCATAAATTTATTAAGTTATACTACAAAAATTACTTTATAAAAAAAATCAGTATATAAAAAAGCTAGAGTTTCACACGTTAGAAACACCGACCTCTTTAATTACTCGATAATTTTAAATTAAAAACCCTCGATTCAAAATTATTCAATTTCAAACAAGCATCATCAAAAAACATTTCCATAAAACAGTTTGTTTCTTTATTTATCGCAAAAACCAGTAAACAAACACAAGAGCTGGTCACTATCTAATGCTACACAATTGTAACTGCTTTTTCATAGCCTTTTAAAAAGAGTAATTCTTACGCTGTTTTATCTTCTGTAATAAGAGACGTAGAGGGGGGATAATCAAAAGAAAGACTTGAATCCTCATCTATTTTGGACGTTAACTGTTTCTTTTTAATGAGGATTTCTTTCTTAGTAGTCTTCGTTTTACTTAAGTTGATTTCATCTGTCTCTACTTGATTCTTGCTGTTACTATAAAATGCAAGCGCACCAAGGCTTAATGCTACTCCCCCCAAGATCCATCCCGAAGAAGAGGTTAGAGCATTTTTAAATTCTTTGTGTTGTTTTTTGATAGGGGTCTCTCCGCCCCCACGAGGCACCCTATCTAGAACACTATTTTTATCAGAACCAGAGTCGCTTCTACTTATATGATGTTGATCCTTAGGCTTATTAAAAGCACTACTTAAATCAAATTGACTACCAAAACGGGCATCTTTGTTTTCCACATAATTGATAATATCGTTAATAGGAGTGTATTGTAACCGGTTAACATTTGCAAAAGAGTCTGAAACATAATAAGAAATAGGCCCATTATGCAAACGAGAAATTACCAATGAAATCCAATGAGGTTCTAAATCTTTGCCCCATAATCGACCAAATAACTTACTAAAAAAAGAATCATGTTGAGGAGCAACATGAATAATAAACCCTTCCATCACATTCTCATTAGTCCCATGGATCAAACTCTTAACCTTTTGTAAGCCAAGGTAATTGATTTCCTCATACTCATTGACTATTTCCTCTTCACTCATCACCTTTCTTTCACGAGGGCTATTTTTTTGATCTTTTGAACTCATTGCTGATTTAGTTTTTAGTTGTTCATTATATCTGATTGCTTCTTCATTAGCTTTTAAATTATTACGTCGATGTCTTTCAAAAGAACCTTTCATATCAAGAATGCCTATAGAAAAACTGGATTGATCTTTATCATTAATAAATTTTATTAAATCGACGATCTCATTTCCGTCGAGCCAATTTCCCCAATCGATTTTTTTATATACTTCACTCTCAGCATCAAAAGTAAAGACAATAAAGTCAGAATCACCGAATAAATTCTGGAAAAAACCCTTAAAATCTCTTATAGAAGCTTGATTCTTGCCTTGATTTTCACGCAAGAGTGAAAAATTAGAATTAAAGGCTTGAGCTGATTCTTCATATTTTTCAAAGATCCTTAAATAAGAATCATGGAGATTTCCTTGTTTTTTAGATGCCCTCTGAAAAGCCTCAAAAAAAACTTCCGCGTCAATAGTCCAGCTTATAAAACTATTGTTAATCGCGTGAGTTGATTTAGGGTTCACCGATTGAAGGCTTATTCGTGCAATTTCCGACAAATTTTCTACATCTTTATGCCATTCAGGGTGATCTAATAAAGAAACTTCTTCTTTTAATTTTATTCTCAACTGATCGCTTACATACCCTTTAACTTGCAAAAGCAGTCTTTCTCTCAAAATAAACACGCGCTGTTGGGAATCGATTTTTACAAACTTTTTATTAATAGCCTCTACATCATCCACTTCGCTTTTACTGCTACTAACCCCTAACTTTAAAGCCTTCATAATTTCGAAACAGTTATGAACCGAATAGTATCCACAAGCAGTACTCGTTAACGCAAATTCTCTTCTATCAAGTTGATTAAGGGATTTTACTTGGAAAATCCTTTTTTGAGAATCTTTATCCAAAAGCTTGAACTGTTTAGGAGGTTGCATCGTTTTATCAAGATCCATAGCAGAAATTTCTGCCCCTAAAAAGAAAACGCCTATAATTATTTTTTTACAAAAGCTACTATCCATACTATTTCCTTATACTGCTTTCTGGTCTAAATACAAGTTCTGAGTGTGCCTAGAAAGGATTAAAATTGTTCTGTGTTTACACATTACCTATTCAAAGAAAGTGTCTTATTTTTAATTATAACTTATTACAAAAAGAAATTTCAACAGTTTTATATAGAAAGTTTAAATTTAAAAAATCAAATACCAATTCATAATAAAGTCCAATGCTTATGAGATCATCTTTCATCTTTAATTTTATAACAACCGTCTATTATAGCCCATAATATCATCGAATATTTATTTTGCTGATAAGAAGAATTACTTATCGTTATCATAAGGGGAGTCATCCCTCTTTCATCTTTTTTATCAATAAGTAAAGGATTCAAACTCAGAATCATCATAAAACAGTCACTGTCACCCCGTTCAGCACATTGGTGAAGCAAAGTAACTCCCTTATAAGAGCTTTTAAAAGAGTTTTCTGGCAAAAGAATAGGACATATTGCTACTACAGTAACAGCCTTTATAAGACTAGTACTATCACTCCCAGCGTTAATTATCATTTCAACCATGTGGTCTTTATAATCCTTATGATAGGACAAAATATCTTTGATACGAGTATAGCTTAATGATTCCGCCAACTCTATTTCATTCACCTTTTTTTCTTCTAACAGATAAGGATCATTGTGTGGCGCTCCTTGTGCCAAAAGATAAAGAACTACTTCTTTACGGTTACCTAGAATTGCAGCGTGAAGCGCTGATTTAAAAATGCCGCCATTGCGTTTTCCGTATTTCCAATGATGAGTTTGACTCCTTAAGTAGGGCGAATCTATAAGCACCTTAAGAATATTAATATGACCATTATAAGAAGCTAAATCAAAAGAGAGAATATAGGCGTAACTTATGTGTCTATAAGATGAAAAAGCTACAGAATGATGACGTGGTTGAGCATAAACTTCTTTAGTTTGAAATTGAAATTCTTGAAATTCACCTCTATTATAAAATAAACGTTCGAATTCTTTATTGAGTACTTTTACATTAATTGCATAACCTTGACTCCCTGCAACAGCCAAAGCGCCCGCAAGCATCCCTACATCTGATAATTCAATACCCGAACAGCGACAGGTATCGAAAAAAATTCTTAAAACATTTTCATTATCTATCTTTTTAGTAAATGCCTTGTACAAAAAATTATTATTATTTTCATTATATCCAGTTTCAATAAAAAGGCTTTGAACTTCTCTTTTGCACTCTTCCAGTGCAGAAGCATCATCTAGTTTTAAATAGATAGAATCTTCTCCTAAAATAAACTCTCTGGGTTCATAAGAAGTTGAGAAACAGTAGTCTCGTAGTTTCCTTATCAGTTCCATTCCATAAGCATCACTAGAAACTAACATAAAAAATGTACATACCATTATAGTATTTTTCATAATTTTCTCCCTCATGTGTAGTAGTTTCTCATCTATAACAGAATGTTCGCATTATTCTGGTTTTCTGCCTTATGTCACAAATATTATGCTCCTTCTTAATTATCAGGACACTCTTTCATAAAGAGGGTTATTAAACAGACCATTTAAGATATCTCACTAAATCACCATACCATACTTATTCATCATTACAAAATATATATCTTATACCTTGCAAAATAATAAATTAAAATAACCTAAGACAGAAGAAAAATAAAGCGTTTTCTGAAGTACACATGAAATATCTAACATAATAGTTTTCAAAAAATATTCAAAGCTACCTGTGTAATAAAAAACGTCGAATTAAAATAAATAGAAATAAAAAAACTTCACTTTCTTTTTTTTCATCAAAAAATTAGTAATTTTCCCCTTTAAAAGAGTTGATACACAACTATTGCAATCTCGCTTTAACACCAGATACTATAAAAGAAGATATCTATGGACAGTAAAAACATGATTAAAAAACAAAGGAGCTCTCATGAAATATTCACTAATGTTTACCTTACTTATTTCAGCTCCCTTAGCAGCTGTTCCTTATCAAGAAGCACGAGCGAAATTAGACTCTGCACAAGGGCGTGTTGATGAATGTAAATCTAAAGTTGAAAATCTAAAACATCGTGTTGAAGATTCTCATAAAATAACACAAGAGTTGGCAGGCAAATCAGAATATTCTGATGATATGGAATCTCGCAAAAAACATGTACATTCTAATATTGAACAACATAATAAAGCAGTACAAGAGCTTGAACAAGCTATTACCAATCTAAAAAGTGCACTGAGTGAAATCGGTCGCCAATATAAACTTGTTGAATCAGGTGAAAAATACTCGATCATGGAACCAGATGAAAAAGAGTTAGATCCTATCGTAAACAAACCACAACCTTCCTACGAGCGCCGCAAAAGCCCTTATCGTGCAGTATAAGTAAATAGAACACTATAAAAAAGGCTCAGAAATGAATTCTGAGCCTTTTTTATAGTTATACGTGTCTTTATTTAAAGGTGCTTCTTAAGCTCAAACCACTCTTCGCGTAGCTCTATGGCCTTTTGAAAATCGAAATCATCAGCAGCACGTTGCATCAACAGTTCAAGTTCTTGTATTTTGCTTTCCAAAGTGACTTTATCACCTACAGGCTTTCTCTTTTTTAACTTAGATGCAGCAGCAATAGCCTGTTGTATATTAGAGATACTCTTAGTTACATCTCTCGTTACACTTAAAGGAGTAATATTGTTCGCTGTATTAAATGTAATCTGAGCTTCTCTTCTTCTCATCGATTCATCTATAGCAGCTTGCATAGATTTGGTAACCCTATCGGTATAAAACATAACCTTAGACTCGACATTACGAGCAGCCCGACCGATAATCTGAATCAATGAACGTTTATCTCGTAAAAAGCTTTCAATATCAGCATCCATAACTGCCACAAGAGCAACTTCCGGAAGATCAAGACCTTCTCGCAATAAATTAACACCCACCATACAATCAAACGTCCCGAGTCTCAACTTATGTAACAGCTCTGTCCTTTCAGGAGTTTTAATATCACTATGCAAATAACAGACCTTAATCCGCTTCTCCTCAAGGAAATGAGCTAACTCTTCTGCCATTTTCTTAGTCAAAACGGTAACAAGCGATCGAAAACCTTTTTCTTTCGTGTTTTTTATCTGCTCAATAAGGTGAGTAATTTGACCTTCTCGCGGATGCATTTCTATAAGGGGATCAAGGAGACCCGTAGGACGAATAATTTGCTCAACAAAACCCTTACTTTTTTCAACTTCGAATTCACCTGGAGTTGCTGAAACGAAAATAACATCTTTAAAATAACGTGATATTTCATCGAATTTAAGGGGACGATTATCGAAAGCAGAAGGAAGACGGAACCCGAAATCTATTAATGCCTTTTTTCGAGATCTATCACCTGCATACATTCCTCGTAGTTGAGGCAGTGCAATATGTGATTCATCTACTACCAAGAGAAAATTGCCACCAAAGAAATCGAGTAAACAATAAGGAGGCTCTCCGGTAAGACGCCCTTCAAAATGGCTTGAGTAGTTTTCAATACCCGAGCAATGACCCTTTTCTCGTATCATCTCTATATCATGAGTTACACGTGCTTTCAATCGCTCTTGATATAAAGGGTTTTTCAACTGGGGCAACCAATTATCAAGCTCGGTTTTAATACTAATAATAGCACTATCTTTTTTTTCCTGTGTCGTCACAAAATGCTTTGCAGGAAAAATAAGGGTATCATCTAACTGTAAAAGTACATTGTTATTATTCTTATCTACCCATTCTAGACGCTCGATCACATCACCAAAATGCTCAATACGAAGCTTTTCTTTCTGGTAAGGAAGAATGAGTTCAATGGTATTTCCCATAACTTGAAAGGTACCAGCGACTTTTTCAATATCATTACGAGCATACTGAATAAACACAAGACTACGTAGTAAATCACCCCGTTTTATTTTTTGACCAACTTTTAAAGGTACTGCGAGCTCTCGATAATCGGTCGGATTTCCTAAAGAATAGATACAAGAAACTGAAGCAATAACGATCGTATCGGGTCTGTTAATAATTGAAGCTGTCGCCTCAACGCGTAGCCTGTCAAGCTCACTATTAATCTTAGTCTCTTTTGCTATATAGATGTCTTGAGCAGGCAAATAGGATTCTGGTTGATAATAATCATAATAACTTACAAAATAACATACTTTATTTTCAGGAAAAAAAAGCGAAAACTCTTCATACAACTGCGCAGCTAATGTTTTATTTGGTGATAAGACAAGTACTGGCTTATTTTGCTTAGCTATCACATTGGCAACGGTAAACGTTTTTCCTGAGCCTGTCACACCCATTAGGGTTGAAACACCCTCTCTTTGTTGCATAAGCTTTTCAATAGCAGCAGGCTGATCCCCAGCAGCAGTAAAAGGTGCTCGTAGTTTAAATAAAGACATAGCACTCCTTCTTTTAGGCATACACTGTTTATGGTCACTATTAAGTATAACAAATTATAACTATTTTACCAGTTTATTTCTAATATAAAAACATTAAAAGCCCAACAGTATAGTAGAAATGTATCTACCCGATAAAGACCTGTTGATCGAATAACAAATCTAAAAAAACAGAGGTCGATGTTTCCTGCCGTATGCTCTAGTTGTACCTCTTGTAGAGAGTCTCAAATACATATAAAAAGAGAGAATCTGTCGAAGGGATTATAGTCCTGTTGGGGCACAAAAAGTAAGTGTACTACCCTTCTTTGAAGAGATAATTTTTTTGTTTATCTCACTAAATTCCCTTTATAGCTCTAATTTTCAGAAAGAACTGCATACATACGTAACCTCCCACATTCGTCTTTTAATTTTCACTATACGCTTGACTTTGCATTTCCCTTTTTCCTAACCTGTCCTTGCTATCACTATTTTACAAGGAGAATCACGATGAAAAACTATATGCTGTCTACTAGATTTCAGCACCTATGCCTTTGGGCAGGTCTTATTTTGACGGGACCTCTAGGAGCAGTTCAGCCTTCCCTGGAAAAACCGATGGTTATCGATAATGAAACTTCTATCGAACTAAACGAAGATATTATTATTGCATCTAGAGGCACTCCCTTTATTCCAACGGGAAATTTTGGACACCATACAACAGAAAAACTTATTATTACCTCGAAAAAGGGTTGTGCTATCATAGTCACCTCCACCGGGTTTTGGGACTTGAGCTTATTTAATAGTCCAACTAAAACTATAGAATTTAGAGGAAATGCTCGATTAATACTAGAAAAAGGGGCCCGCCTTCATGGTATGCAGAGTACGCTTATATTTACTGAACAGTCACGCATTGAATAGCAACCATTAGACAGGAGTCCTGTATGAAAACTATCCGTTTGTTTTATATACTCGTGCTACTCGCTTGTACCAGCCCCCTAAAAGCACGTGAAATAAGAACTCCCCTTAGTGTGGAGCGCGGCCCCTTAAGTGAACTTTATACCGAGCTTAATCGTGAATGTTGGACCGTTAGTGCGTGGGGAAGTTATTATCAAAAGAGCGCTCGAAAATCATTTAACCATCGAGGCACAGAAGGGCCTCTTTCCACACTGTTTTTCAATAAACCCCAGTTTAGTGCTCAAGAAGCCTTTTTTCAAAATACCGCAGCCGTTATTACCAATCCCCTTTTGGCAACTTCTGTACTGGGACCTCGAGTCAAGTATAAAGAGTCGGGAATCGGCCTTGGAATCAACTGCCAAAAATGGTTTTGCGATTTTTGGCGATGTGGCCTAAGAACACAGCTCCCCGTAAAAAAAGTACATGTAAAAAGAACCAGAAGCTGCGGCAACGGAACGAGCGACCTGGGAGGTCAGACTCCAGCGAGTCTTGCAATAGAACGAATAGAAAAGGTTAACGGGGTTCCTGTAAATAGCTTTGCTTACCGACTTGATTTTCTTTCAAGGCTTCCTTATACCTGTTTACCCTGCCCTGCTCGGGACTTTTTAATCGTGAACTATAGAGATATAGATTTTCCACCGAATAACCCTTTAACGATTTCCAATCAAGATATCACAACACAAAATCTCGCTCCCGTTACAGCATTAAGAAACAGCAGAGGATGCGTTCCTTCGCAGACCTTTGCAATTACCCAGCAAGAAGCTTTACAACTGCCTTCCTTAAGTGCTGATGGCACTTCTATTAGTGCTAATAGCCGAGCTAATTTTGATGCAACCACATCCTATGTCCCTCTTGGAATGGATCTTGAACAACAAGCACGAATTTTCATAGTCCCTTCAGTAGCAGATAATAGAGTTGTAGCTCCCGCGCGAGTTATTAGGCAACATGTCAACGAGCTTCTTGGCTGCATAGATCAAGAAGCAGAAGCGATTTTCAAGCAGTGCGGAATCTCTTTTGCATCACAATGTTCTCGAGGTATTGGCGATTTCGATACGGAACTTTTTCTAGGACATTTCTTTTCAGAGTGCTTCTATACAGAGATTTATGGAGGCGTTAAATGGCCTACCGGAAAACGGGCGTGCGACCCTCGCTTAGTTTTTCAACAACCATTGGGCAATAATGGGCATTATGAGTATAAGCTAGGAATACAGAGTCTTTTTCAACTACATCCGTGGATAGCAGTTCAAGGTCAGCTTACCTGGCACACTGTACAAAGAAAACGAGAATGTATAGCAACAGCATTCCAAGGAGCCTGTGTAAAAAACATCGGTCTTCCTACCATTGCACATAGTGCATGGGATTATGTCGTTTTTAGAACAGACCTTTTTATTACTCCGCCCCTCCTGTGTAACAGTGGACTCGATATAAACTATGAGCTCTATTATAAAGGTCGAGATACAGTCTGTTTTAAAAATCCTACCGCAGTTGATTGCCTTGGAAATAGCCCTCTACTTGATTCAACGGTCATAACAAGAAACACAAAAGTGATAAGCCAAAAAATAAAGGCCGAGCTTTTTTACAACTTCACATACCTCGAACTCTTCGCAGGGGGAAGTCGCGTGTTTAGCGGAAGAAACGCACCTAAAGAAACAGATTGGCATATTGGATTAGCATGTTATTTTTAACGATAGAAAGAAGAGAGTATGAACAGTAAACAACTCATCGCATTAATCGGATTACTGTGGATAACCCCTTTATGCATAGGTGGACAGATAGTTACAGATGGATTTGTAAGCCAATTTGTACCTCGATCTCCTGATGCGCCTGAAGGTGATCCACGTAGGCTGTTTAACGTCTATCTACCACCAACATTCTTCACTGACCCCACAGCGACATTTCCTATTGTCTATCACTTAACGGGTTTTGGGGGAAACTTTCAAAGCTTCAGTGAAACAGATAAAATAGTAATGGATGAAATGCTTGCTGCAGGACAGGTGATGCCTATGATAATAGTGGCCCCCGATCCACGAGTGCTTACCTATGGTGCCAGTTTCTACGTGAATTCAGTACTCAACGGAGATTTTGAAAATTATATGGTACAGGAACTTATACCATACGTTGATGCTCGATACCGCCAAAGAAGAGCACCATCCGGCGACGCTCGTTTTTTTAGAGCACTTATGGGCCAATCCATGGGCGGATATGGCAGCCTGTTTTATGGTATAAAATATTCTGATCTTTTCATTGCCTATGCAGGAGATAGCCCCACCTCATTTTGGCTTATAACAACCGCCATAGCAGCGCCTGATGGAAATCCTATGTACACCTTTAATAAGCTCTTAATTCCAGAACTTACCGAAGACGGAGAAATAGATCCTCAAAATGGTGATTTAACTTTTGGATTTTTTGCCTGGGCCGGCGCCTTTAGCCCTAATCTGTCGCGGCCTTTTAAAGTAGACTATCCTTTTGTGGTAGATGATACTACAAATAAACCACTTATAGTTCCGTTTGGCCCCGATATGACGCCGAGCTTAGTGCCAGTGCCTTCGGTACTTGCTCGCTGGCAGTCATTTGATCCCTTTTTTCTTGTTGACACAGCAAACAAAGAAATATTAAAAAGACAAGCTATTTACTTTGACGCAGGAGCAGATCCCCGAACTGAGATTATCGATAACGTCGGTGCCCGCTATTTTTCTTTAAAACTATCAGAACTGAATATCAAAAATGAATATGTTCTCTATGAAGGAGGCCACACCAGCTGCACCACATCGCCAGAGATCGAATGTTATAGATTTAGAACAAATCTTCAAACATTCTCAGCAAAATTTTCAGAGAATGGCCTGTTTGCCGATGATATACGGACTAAGATTACCGGAACTATGAATATCATACTGGACGGTAACTCAGTAATGAGTATTAATGACAAAAAGCTGGTCGGCATAGAGACCGATCCTGCCAATGGCATAACAAAAACAGATATTACTATTACCCTACGTGATTCTGCACGTCTTGAAATCGGCAACTCTTCAACCATTGGTGGTGCGCTTCAAGTAGGTAATCCCTTTGGAAAAGCAAATTTCATTTTTGATCCTTCGCTTCTTACTCATAGAGTGTCCTTTACTCTTACTATCGATGGGCCGCAAGCCACCGCTCAGATAGGTGCGCAAGGATATCTTGGATTTGGCGTCGGTATCGATGGAAATCGGACTAGCGTTCCTAACTATTGGGGAGTAAGCACCCTTACTAATGTAGAGTCTATAAATCTTAATTTCACCCAAGGAAATTTTATTCACAATCAGATTGTCTCAAGTATTACACCTCAAGCATCACTTCTTGCACTTGGTGAAAGCGGCAGATACTCACTTGCCTTTGATCCCTCAACCTTTGTGATAGCAGGGGGAGGAAACCTTGCTAAGATCATCGATACGAGCCTCATGCATCCTACGGTGCTTGATACAGCTGGCGTAATAGACCAAGGAGGAATTCGTAACCGTGAAGTAATCGTTCCCGATCCAGATAATCTCTTTGACGAGTTTTATGGCCCCCCTAAGGGCATTATGGGTTCTAAAACGTTTTATACTAATAAGCTCCAAGTAAACATTCTTGCTTCAGGGCAGATGCTTCTCGATACTAAAAAAGAACAGATCCCTGCAAATGCAACGCTTAACCAGTTCTTTTCCTATTTGGAGGTTGAAGATTATCTTAGTCAAGGAACGAAACGGGCAGCATTTACTATCATTTCTGGAAACCCTACGGTCGGCTTTTTACCCACTTCGACTAAAATAGAAAGAGAAGTAGTATCCACAGCGGATCAGTGTTCTCCACTAAACCCTACTTTAAACTTACAAAATCTTATCAAAGAAGGTGCGGTAGGAATAAAACTTGCAACTATTGGTGGACAACGAACCATTTTACGTCTCTATGACTTAGACCCGCCTTAATAATAAAGGAAGAGAGGTTTCCTAATAGAGACCTCTCCTCCTGAACTAAAGCCTTAAAAGGGCTTACTCGAAATGAATTACAATAAAACACTTCATGAAAAATTGTAGATCTTAAAATTTCTTTTTACCGACATTAAAAAGTATGATTTCTGTAGGGTTCTTTGGGTTAGCAACTTTAGCCACACCATCAGGCATCAACGTAACTTCAGCTGATTCTAAAGCAACCTTGCTTGAAATACGTCCTACTTCAACCCATTGGTTACTTTTCTCACCTTCAAATTGACGATATGCCATAATCACTGTTTGACCATGTAAACGTGTACCTGTTGGTTGTTCTTTATTGTCAAATAAAACAAATACTTTAGTACCCTTAGATTCACCAGTCGTTGGGGTCAACGAATAAAGCTTTCTTTCATTTTTACCTTTTGGTAGTTCTAAAGTAACTTTTTTTTCGTCTTGAATTGTTCCAAGATCTTGTGCTTGCATTGATGAAACATCGAGTGTAATCACATCACCAATAGCGTTAACGGTAACTTTACATTTTGGGCCTCCTTGAGTACAAGTAGAGACCTGAGCCTTATCTCTCACATCTATATTTTTTATATTTTTCCCCTCGGTAGCATGAACCGCTAGAAAAGCAGTTGATAATAACATTAATGAAAAAAAATTAGTTGAAAATCGCTTCATAAACTCTCCTTTATTTATATTAATTTTATAATACTCCTAGAGTGAACCATCGTCACTTTTTTTTAATTATATGAGACATATATAATTTTTAGAAATCACACATAACTTCGTAGCAAAATTTCCCTAAAACACATACTGCTTTATTTAAAATGTGCATATCAACAGGCTAGATAAGCAAACATATGACCTAACAAAAAGCCTCTGTACAACAAAGTGCTTTTTTAAAGCTATGAGAAACTTCAAAAAAGCACTTTGTTTACATCATAAAATTTTACTTAGTAAAATCTTTTTTCCCAACGTTAAAGAGTATGCTTTCAGCAGGCTTCATTGGATTAGCAACTTTAGCCACACCATCAGGCATCAATGTAACTTCAGCAGTATCTAAAGCAACATTACTTGAAATACGTCCTACTTCTACCCATTGATTACTTTTCTCACCCTCAAATTGACGATATGCCATAATCACTGTTTGACCATGTAAACGTGTACCTGTTGGTTGTTCTTTATTATCAAATAAAACAAATATCTTCTTGTCTTTAGATTCACCAGTCGTTGGAGTCAATGAATAAAGTTTTTTTTCATTTTTCTCTTTTGGTAGTTCTAGAGTAACCTTATTTTCATCTTGAATTATTCCAAGATCCTTTGCTTGCATTGATGAAACATCGAGCGTTACAACATCACCGATAGCATTAACGGTAGCTGCACATTTTGAATCACGTTGCGTACACGTAGCCACTGCCGTTTTTGGACTTATCTCACTTTTTATATTTCCGCCCGCAGTCGCTGCACCTTTAACAGATACAAATGCTGTTGATAACAACATTAACGAAAAAAATTTAACTGAAAGATGTTTCATAACTTCTCCTTTATTTATTGTAATATAATAATAATTCTCTTTCTTTAAAATTCTAAGCTCCCTAAACTAATTGTATAATGTATAAACACATCGATACATTACTACCTGCTTTCTCACCTCATTGAAAATTATACATCTCAAAGTTTTCTTAGAAGCGTTGATTAACATAAAAATAGTTAACCTATTTTTATGTTAATCAAAAACAATTTTTAGATTTGCATATTCCTTAAGAAAAGATGCTTAAAAAAACCCGAACCTATAATAGTTTTTAAAATTTGCATGAATCTTCTTAAGTAGTTGAAAACTCATTCGCTCTCTTAAAGCCTATGATTTCTAAACTATTAACTCTTAAAATCTTTTTTACCGACATTAAAGAGTATGCTTTCTGTAGGCTTCATGGGGTTAGCAACTTTGGCCACACCATCAGGCATCAACGTAACTTCAGCAGATTCTAACGGAACATTACTTGAAATACGTCCTACTTCTACCCATTGATTGCTTTTTTCTTTTTCAAATTGACGATAGGCCATAATCACTGTTTGACCATTTAAACGTGTACCTGTTGGTTGTTCTTTATTGTCAAATAAAACAAATATTTTAGTATACTTAGACTCACCACTCGTTGGGGTTAATGAATAAAGTTTTCTTTCATTTTTACCTTTTGGTAGTTCTAAAGTTACCTTTTTCTCATCAGTGATAGTCCCAAGATCTTTTGCAGGCAACGTCTTGACATCCAACGTAACAACATCCCCAATAGCATTAACCGTAGCTGCACATTTAGAATTACGTTGTGTACACGTAGCTACTGCAGTTTTTGGGCTTATCTCACTTCCTATATCTCCGCCCGCGCTCGCAACAGCCTGCAATATTGAGCCTGTTACTGATAAAATACCTACCGATAAAAATATGTGTAAAAATCGTTTCATAATTTCTCCTTTTATAGTGTATATATTAATTTTATTATTTAACTTTAAGTTGATTAACCAACTTTTTTCGTTCCCAAAGCAACTGCCACAGGAGGGACCCCCTCGACAGAACTCGGGATTAAAGCAGTTCCATCAGGCTGTATGGTGGCAGCAGCTTTTTTAAGATCTTCCATCGGGCGACTACTTTCAAACTCTAACATCTTTTTCCAATCATTTGGCTTATCTCCTGCAACAAGTCGATACATCTGCAATAAAGTCTTGCCAAACAACCTTGTTCCTGGTGCATTCTTAACCTTATGAACTACAACGTGAATCTCTTTATGCGCTAAGTCACCGGTGCTCGGAGTAAAACTAAACGCACTAGACTCATTTTCTTTGTGAGGGAGATCTACTTCAAAGGAAGTGTCCTTTAAAATCGTCCCTAATGACTGTACCTTCATAGTTTTTAAATCAATACGAGGGACTTCAAGTATAGCGTTTAAAACTATTTTACAGTGTGCTCCTTCTGAGGCGGTGCAGCTGGCAGTTCTTTCAGAGCCTTTTTTAGTATCTCGTAGGGAAACTGAACAGGTTCCTTTTTCAGGGGCTATACAGCTTTTTTCTTTTGGTTTCCCCGTATATTGTTCTGGTGGTTCAGGCTTATTATTTCCGCCATTAATGAGGGGATAATAAAAGACAAGAGCTAAAGGAAATAAAATACTGTTTTTCATATTGAATACCCTAACTTTTTACAACTAACCGGATTACCCTTAAATCCAGTATTTTTTTGACAAGTCGCATCTTGTGTTGCTTGTGAGCAATCCGATACAGGCAGATCTATGTTTTGACCCGTTGGCAATTTACATGTTACCTGGGAATCCATAAGCTTAGCCTCTATATATTTATCTAACTCTTTTATATCAGTACCAAAATCTTTACATTCAAGAACTTTTGTAGATGCAGGATCACATTCAACATTTTTTGCTCGAGCTCCACAATCTGCCGCATAAGCTCTATATACACCACCCGTTGCATTAATACGACACGTAAGACCAAAACGTTTGGTGTTCTTTAGTAAAAACTCATCCATTTCCTTTTCTGTACCAAACTTTTTACATTCGATAGGATCAGCCATATCTCTATCAGTATCACAGGCTTCTTCTTGTTGAGCTTTATCGCATCCCTCAGATTTAGCAGCAAATACAGTTTTTGTGTCACGAGTTTTACACAACACCGCAACATGTGCCTCTTCTGCATATACTATGCTTGCTGCCATACTTAGAACAACAATCAGTAATTTTTTCAAACTCATACTATGGATCCTTTCATAATTATACCTTTGACATACTCTACTATATCTAGACTATCAAAATTAATTTTAAATAGTCAATAATTATTTATTTTGTTTTTGTTTTGTGATGAATATTAGTCACAAGCTGGCCATCTTTTCCACAGAAAGCAGCATACTGATAACCCGCATACACGATATCACGCTGCCAATGAAGAGCTTTAAACCGAGTAGCTAGAAACATAAGTCTTTGTACGTAGGAAACAGATGACCATGTGTCATTACACACTACAATCATAGGTGTATCAAAAAAAGGATCATCGGGCCTCATATTGAAAAATAGCTCAGAACAAATATAAGGAACATACGAAACTCCCGAAATATTCCAAATCGGATGAGGTTT
>JACDFK010000002.1:17455-50853 GCA_013815795.1 Candidatus Babelota bacterium
AGGTTTCGTAGATGCGGTTAAAGCAGTTGATGAGTTAAAAAAAAGTGATTTCACAAAAGAGTGATTCCACCAGGATGAAAGACCTTCTATTAAAATCATCGTATGCCGCTTATCATAAATGGCTTTCAAAACCCCATCATATAAAAGATAGGCAGAGTTATAACAGTGCTCTTTTTCCCAGCGAGCAGCACCCACGATAATAGTCAGTGCTTTCGAAAGATGTTTTTTATCCCACAGCTTTACTACCTCTTGAGCACTCTGTAAATTGAATTTGTACAAAGCAGATTCGGGCATCACTACTAACTCGACCTCCGGTTTTTCTCGTATAAGATTTTTAAGTTGCTGCTTCACTTCCTTTCCGATTCTCATTAAATCGAACGGTTCATACATCCGTACCGGTAAGACTGCTACTTTCTTAAGCCATGAAGGAGCTTCATTAGGGATGGGAGCAGACATCTTACTTATAATCCACGGCGCACTTGCTATCATAATAATAAAAGGCACAGATCGTTTATGCGGTACCAAAAATACAGCAGCTACTAAGCTGTTAGTTATTAATAAGAACAGCGTAAGAACATACACTCCAAGCCAGGGTAAAAAAGTAAGAAATTCTAAAGCCTCAGCCAAAGGAAGCAACGGTTGCATAAGAAAATAACCTTCCCAGTAGTTAAAAATAAAAAGGCTTCCATGCTGTAACCAACAGACAAAAAGAAATGCTGTTACTACCCATATACTAAGTCTCCACACTACAGAATCTTCGACCGAGAAAAAACTAATAAGCTTATTAGTTAGCCAGAACCATATCGCTGCATAGAGAGCAAGATACAAAGAAACAAAGAGCGAAGGTAGAATCCTTAGTATAAAAGGCCCTTCAGCCATAGAGGTTATGGAATAAAAAATACCCCATAAATTTCCGTAAAAAGCGATCAATCCCCACACAAGGCCCTCTTTAAAAGATATAGTTCTCGTAGCTGCACAGTAAAAAAGAGGAGCCCACGAAAAAAAAGCAAGCCACCACAGCCAAAAACTAAAAATATGCGCTGCAGTATAGAGCAATGCTGACAGTATAAGTAATAACCATTTTAAACTTTTCATAGCAGCCTTTTCTCATGGAAACAAAAGAGCATAATTCATACTATCAATCATACCATTTATTATTTTATATTTGTCAATACTATTTAATTATATTATAAATTTTAGTGCTACTATTAGCGCCTCTTTTCCCGTACATTGTTGAGAAGATTCCTCCTTTTTTGTGTAAAATCATAATTCTTCAGGCTAAGTACGAAAATCTTTTTAACTGACATACAAGAAAGATCGCCCTTCTCTTCTCAATTATATAAACCAACTAAACGTAAGCTTTTTGCTAAGATATTTAAGTAATGTTTTGATTATTAATTTCTCCATTGGAAAAAGAGCTTTTAAAAATCGTGGTCCACTGAATCAACTATTTATTTACACTCTTTGCGCTTTTAAAATATTGAAAAAAAAGTTATACTAATATAAAAGGAATACTACTTTTTGGTAGAGTTATCATTCGTATTCCTATAAGATTTCAGTCGTAAAGCTGGATAAAAATCACCGAGCTATAAAAATCGGTAAAAATAGTCGTAACCGTTACCTCTACAACCAGATAGAATGCATATAGTATTTAATTTCGAGCATCAGAACTCTCTCTTAATAAAGACTTATCCATCTGCGATAAACAGTGATATACTAATAGCCCCCTACTCTAAAAACGTATAGTATTATTTTTCAAGCATAAGGAACTACCTATGGATGTACTACACGGAGTTTGGCAACCTGATGAAAATGAGGGACTCCATGTTTGGATCGAATCAAGAACGGGCTATCTAAAAGCACAAAAAATGCCGAAAGATACCAATTATCACCCTTACGCTCTTGAACATCTACAACTTTTTAACTCTCTCCATGAGTACCTGCAGGCACCCTATTCAAGAAAAGAGCTTGAAAAAAAACTTTTTTTGTCATTACCCGTAAAAAACAGTCACATTCCCCTTGCATCTTTTGAGAAAGCCACAGAACAGAAAAAATTTCCTTTATCTCATTGGCAAATACCTTCGTTACTGATACCAAAGGATAAGGTACTCGCTTTTTTAGCCGCATTAGGGACAAAATCCCCCTCATTCACTGTGGGATCTTCTCTGGAGTATTGGCGTACTCTTGGACTTTTTGCTTTAGAGCTCATTCATAAAGGTGCTTTTTATCCTGCACTCAAGTTAATAGACGGTGAAATTACCTATAAAGCCTGTTGGAAACCATTTCTTACGGAGAAATACTCAACAGAGCTTGTAGCACTTTCGCAGCCTATGCCTGCTCTCTGTCAGTCATTTGCAATTAAGGAATATGAACCATCACTACTTATCGAACAGTTTCTTGAAGAGACCGTTGACGCTTTTATTAAGAAAAATCTGAGCGATATTTCTGCTTTTTCGAACCTTACTCCCCCTCAAAATCCGATAAATCAAGCATTTCAAGGATGGCTAACACAACTATCTTTACAGGAAGATAGCCCCCAATTTTCCCTCCTTTCAAATCATCATCGGGCTACAGATACCTTTATTACGCAACTTCAAGAATGGACTAAGAGGTGTGAAACACCTAGTGAGACGGCAGGCGATCAAGTACAAGCTTCTTCAAAAAAACAGTTTTCCATAATTTTTCAGTTAAACCAACCAGTAGATCTTTCCTCTACGTGGAAACTCTTTTTTCTTTTACAAGCTTCTGATGATCAAAGCCTTATTCTCTCGGCAGAGGATATATGGTCATATAAACCATCATCGCACGGAGTGCTTACCTTCTATGAAAATCCTCAAGAAAGACTTTTACGGGATATTGCACGTGCATCTCATATAGTTCTAGCGTTTCAAAAAAGTCTTGAAGAAGAGTTTCCCACGCATATCGAATTAACCACACAAGAGGCCTATAGTTTTTTACATAATGAAGCGCATATGCTACAGGATAAAGGTTTTATTCTACATCTTCCTGTATGGTGGAACAAAACACGTAAAAGACTAAGTTCACATGTTCATATTAGAAGATCGCTTTCACAAGGGATGATGGATTCGAGCAGTATTTTAGAATATGACTGGAAAATGTCATTGGGAGAACAGTCCCTTTCAGAGCAAGAATTCAAAGAACTTGCAGCACTTAAAGAGCCTTTAGTAAAAGTACGAGGTGAATGGGTTGAAGTAGATCAAAAGGAGATAGCAACAGCTCTTTCTTTTTTCCAGAAAAAACAAAAAAAAGAGTTGTCACTTATAGAGGCACTTCAGCTCTCATTAGGAAAAGAGGATCCCCTTACGGGAGTCTCTTTAGAAACAGTAACAACCGAAGAATGGTTTGATGATTTTTTAAAGAAACTACAAGACCCTCAAAAAATAGCATCAGTAATGGTACCAGAAAATTTCAATGGTCAGTTGCGTCCTTACCAAGAAAGAGGTCTTTCATGGCTTTCTTTTTTAAAAACTAACTCATTTGGAGCCTGTCTTGCCGATGATATGGGCCTTGGAAAGACAATACAAGTTATTGCACTTCTTCTTCATGAAAAGAAAACGACACCTTTTACTGTCCCTCATCTTCTCATTTGCCCTATGTCAGTATTAGGAAATTGGCAACAAGAGCTCGAAAAGTTTGCACCAAGCATCACTGTTATGATTCATCACAGCGCTAAAAGGCTCTCTGCTGAAAGCTTTAAAGAAGAAGCACTTAAACATGATATCGTAATTACAACCTATTCACTCAGCGCCCGGGATCATGAAGAACTTCTCTCAATTACATGGAAAAGCCTTATTCTTGATGAAGCACAAAACATAAAAAATAGCTCGAGTAAACAGACTCAAGTAATTAAAACTTTACAGGCTCAAAGCAAGTTAGCGCTTACCGGTACTCCTATAGAAAATAGACTAGGAGAATTATGGTCATTAATGGATTTTTTAAATAAAGGATATTTAGGATCAGAGGATAAGTTTCATAAAAAGTTCACTGCACCGATTGAACGAAATAATGACCAACAACGAGCGGCTGCTTTAAAAAATCTTATTCAGCCCTTTATTCTACGTCGTGTCAAAACTGATAAATCGATTATTCAAGATCTTCCTGATAAAATTGAAACAAAAGAGTTGTGCTATCTGACAAAAGAACAGGCAACATTATACCAATCAGTTCTTGATACTATGTTGAAGACAATCGAAAATGCCGAAGGAATTGAACGAAAAGGGCTTGTACTTTCGACTCTTTTAAAATTAAAACAGATCTGCAATCACCCGGTAAATTTTATTCAGGACAACTCTTCCCTTGAAGAACGATCCGGAAAACTGAACCGTCTTGAAGAACTTCTTGAAGAGATTCTAGCAGAAGGAGGAAAAAGCCTCATATTTACACAATTTGCCACAATGGGACACCTACTCCACAAACATTTAACTTCTCTGTATAAAAAGGAAGTTCTCTATCTCTACGGTGGCACACCAAAGAAGGCACGTGATAAAATGATAGAACAGTTTCAAACATCAGAAGGCCCCTCAATCTTTGTTCTTTCACTTAAAGCCGGCGGAACCGGGCTTAATCTTACGCAAGCCAATCATGTATTTCATTTCGATCGCTGGTGGAATCCTGCTGTAGAAAATCAGGCAACCGATCGTGCCTTTAGAATAGGCCAGAAAAAAATGGTTCAGGTTCACAAGTTTGTATGCGCAGGCACACTGGAAGATCGTATAGATAGACTTATCGAGCAAAAAAAACAACTTACCGATCTGGTTATATCAGCAGGAGAGCATTGGATAACGGAGCTATCTACCGATGAGCTTAAAGAACTCTTTACACTTGCATTATAAGGGAAAAGCATGTCATACGTACAGTACACCAACAGCCGTCCCAAAAAAAATGGAAACGGAATTCCTCTCAAAAGTAAACGAGGCCCTATCGCCCTCACTGAATGGGGTAAAAGGTGGACACAGACTTTTACTGAAAGCGATTCAACGCGTCTTTCTCGAGCCCGGAGTTATGCTCGATCAGGTAACGTGACGTATCTTGCAGTTCATGGACTACAAATTAAAGCGGAAGTTTTAGGAAGTCGTTCTATATCTTATAATGTGAGTATCGATATTATTAATCCCTATACAAACACACAATGGAACGACTATCTTACTCTACTCTGCAAAAAATCTTCATATTTAGCACATTTTTTAGAAGGAATAATGCCCCCGGCAATAGACGACGTTTTTAAGGATCTTAACAATCCTCTTTTTCCGCTTTCTTTAGAATCTAGTTTCTTTCTGAAATGCAACTGCTACGATTGGGCCCCTAACTGCAAGCACGTACTTGCGGTTCTTTATATCATTACTGAAATGATTGATGAAAAACCCTTACTGATTTTTCAACTGCGAGGAAAGTCGATAGAAAAAATTATCAACGAACTAAAAACACTCCGATCAACAAAAACCTCAGAGCACCCATTATCGTCTGAGCTACCACTAGAAAAATCTTTTTGGCAAGAAAGAATAAACATACCTGCTCCATACGTAGTAAGCGACTCAGAACCAATTGATGCTTATAAGCTTCTGGGAGACGCACCCTGGAAAGTAGGCACAAAAAAAATCACTACCGTTCTTGCCCCCCTTTATAAACATTTAAAAAAGGCAGTTACTACAACTATAACTTCCCCAGAACAGATTAAAAAATTAGAAAATAGTTGATCTAAAGTGTGTAAGAGGAGGTTTCTGTAGCGCCTTCCTCTCGCACTAACCGTACTATAGGGTTACAGATCCTTCCCGTAGAAAAACTCCTGTGCTCTTTCCTGAAGTTTTTGAAATTCGGTCTCATCTAACTTTTGAAGCTCTTCCTTACTCAATGTATCACTATCTACTATAAATGTTCCACCAAGCATACCACTGCACGCTCTACCGTCAGGGTACTCTGCCGTATGTACAGAATTTTTAGGAAACACATAAAGATATTCATCTTTTTCACCTTGAGGTACTTTAGTAAAAAGCATATAGTTCATATGAGCGTCCCCAGCTTCAGTATTGAGCAAGAAAAAATGACCTCGTTGTGTATAAACAAGCTCATCCTGTGCAAGTGTGCCCCCTGCAAGGCCTGCACAATTGCATATAATGTCTTGAGTACACTGCTCAAAGGAACAGATTTCCTCGATAATAACGGGAATTTTAAGCTTTTTTACCTCAGTCCATAACTGTTTCATAACTTGCGCAACATCAATAAAGTACGTTATATATTTCGCATAATTTTCATGTACTATGCCATTACCAAAATCGATCGTCACTAACTGCCGTGGAGGCATATAGTTAAATTTTTCCAAAACCTCTACACCTGTTTTGGAGTGCGCCATTGAATAAAGAGGGAGTCGTCGCACCACATTAGAAAGAAGATAAGGATGATTACCATGCTCGATCTGATGAAATACATGAAATGTTTCAAGTGCTCGTCGTGTTCTTAGTTGCAAAGGTAGAGTAGTTTCTTCACCCGTGCCTGGATCAAAAAATCCTCCTGCGCGCCACGATGGGAGATCATACAATGCTTTAGTTGAAATACTAACATCTTTAAAACCTTTTCTACATAGCTCAATAGCCATTGTAAGACCAATACACCCTGAACCAATAACTTTAATCGGTCCTCATACGAAGGATTTGTCTGTATATAGAGCTCAAGAGCTTCTTGAACAGTCCCAAAAAGTGTTACATATCCAGAACCACCGTGTCCATAACAGTGTATAATCTGCTTATTTTCTATCTGTTCCATGGAAATATTAGGGCCTCCTCTTCGATTTGGGCGATTGCACGCATCCTTTGAGAAAACTAAATGAGCATCGAATGTATAAGGAGTAAGACACTCAATAACCGGTTGCGCGGCATACAAACAGGAAGAAAAAAAGTAGGCAACAATAAAAAGAAAGATGTTCATTGAAATCCTTATTAAACGTGGAAAAGATATATACTGGCGAGAAAATTTTTCAGGGCACTATGTATTAAACAGAGAATAGATATACTTTTTCTCTATTTAATAAATATATCTAGTATACTATACCTTTTAATCTCTTAAAATGACCAGCGAGAAATAGTACTTTTAACCCCTACAAAAGGTTTTTAAGTGCCTTTTTTTCGAAAGACCTCGTAAGTAGTAGAGTTAGCATATAAACGCATCATTAAAGAGAAATTTACAAAAAATGAACGTGAAAGAGCCCCTTAAAGAATGTAATAGTTCTTTAAGGGGCTCTTAATTTTTTACTTTTTACCGTAAAATTACAGTAAGAAAAGGCCTTTTATATAAGTTCTATAGGTCAATATTTGAGCTTCTTTAGCTGCAATAACAGTACCATGCTTTACTTTTGATAAACCGCCAGAACCAGCACGATATTTCGCTTTTAGTTCATCAAGCTGTTTTTTATAATGAGTAAGCTTTTTTAATCCGCCTGTAAATTTTTCTTTTTCTTTTTTGTTTTCAGAAAATTCTTTCATAGCGCGCTCAACTTTTTTATAAAAACCAACCTGTGCTTTTAAAGCAGCTATCTCCGTTTGGTAAGAACCATCGCGCATTCTTCCCCAAAACCCGGTCGTTTTAGCCTGTTCAGCCTTTTTTTCTAGATCGGTGATCGCAGCTTCATCTTTCTTTCTGTAGTCCTCTACGATAGCTACAGCTTTAGATTCATCGAAAGAAGTTCCATTATAAAGTGCTGTTACATCGTCTAACCAATCAACCGCCTGTACAGTTACAGGGACTACCATCATGCAAGCTATAAGTGCTTTTTTCATCATGAGAAGACCTTTCTTTTTCTGTTGAGGAGAGATCGTTCGATCTCTCCTCAACATTATTGCAATTTTTCAACTTACGCCGCTAAGAAAAGACCCTTCATATAAGTTTTATAACTTAGTACTTGAGCCTCTTTAGCTGCAATAACTGTTCCATGCTTTGCTTTTGATACATTGCCAGAATCAGCACGATATTTCGCTCTAACATCTTCAAGCTGTTTTTTATAACGGTTAAGCTTTTTGAGACTTGCCATAAATTTTTCTTTATCTTTTTTGTTTTCAGAAAAATCTTTCATAGCGCGCTCAACCTTTTTATAAAAACTTACTTGAGCATTTAAAACTGATATTTCTGGTTGATAAGATGCTTCAGTGATCTTTCCAACTACACCTGGTTTCTTAGCTGCTGCAGCCTTTTTTTCCAGTTCTTTGACTTCTAATTCATCTTTCTTTCTATAGCCTTCAACGATAGATACAGCTTTAGATTCATTAAAAGATGTTCCAGTATAAAGAGCAGCTACATCATCTAACCAATCAACAGCCTGTACTGTTACAGGAGCTACTACCATACAAACTATAAGTGCTTTTTTGAACATGAGAAGACCTTTCTTTGAAGTTTACAGTATGATCCTATGACCACTGCTCAACATTATTGTAATTTTTTCCACTTACGCTGCTAAAAATAGACCTTTAATATAAGTTTTATAACTTAATATTTGAGCTTCTTTAGCTGCTATAACTGTGCCGTTCTTTACTTTCGACATATTTCCAGAGTCAGCACGATATTTCGCTCTTACATCCTCAAGAAGTTCCTTATAACGATTGAGTTTTTTGAGGCTCGCCATAAATTTTTCCTTATCTTTTTTATTTTCAGAAAAATCTTTCATAGCGCGCTCAACCTTTTTATAAAAACTTGCTTGAGCAGTTAAAGCAACTATTTCTGGCTGATAAGATGTTTCACGGATCTTTCCAACTAGCCCTGGTGTTTTATCCAGTGCAGCCTTCTTTTCCAGTTCAGCGATCTCCAGCTGATCCTTCCTTCTATAGCATTTGACGATAGCCATAGCCTGGGATTGGTCAAACGATCTTCCGTCATAAAGCGCTGCTACATCATCTAACCAGTCAACAGCTTGTACAGTTACAGGAGCTAACATCATGCAGGCTACAAGTGCTTTCTTAAACATAAGAGACCCTTTCATCTTTTTCTGTTAACGATAGAACCATACAATCTTTAATAAAGGTTATTGCACTTCAGAAGTGTCTTGTTCTGGAAGTAAGAAAAGACCTTTCAAATAGGTTTTATAAGCTACTATTTGCGCTTCTTTTGCAGCAATAGCTGTTCCGTTCTTTACCTTTGCTACATTGCCAGAATCAGCACGATAGTCTGCTCTTATCTCTTCAAGATCTTTTTTATAGCCATTAAGGGTTTTGAGTCCAATCATAAATTTTTCTTTGTCTTTTTTGTTTTCAGAAAAATTTTTCAGGGAGCGCTCAACCTTTTTATAAAAACTAACTTCAGCATTCAAAGCAGCTAGCTGTGTTTTAAAAGTGCCTTCGCGAATCGTTTCCCAAAAACCGGTCGACTGATCTAAGGCAGCCTTTTTTTCCAGTTCCTTGATTTCTGACTCATCTTTCTTTCTATAGCCTTCAACGATAGCTAAAGCTTTAGATTCATCAAAAGAGGTTCCACTATAAAGCGCTGCCACATCATCTAACCAATCAGCAGCATACACAGTTGCAGGAACTACCATCATGCAAGCTATAAGTGTTTTTTTAATCATGAGAGGACCTTTCATCTTCTTTTGTTAACAGTACGACTACCATACGATCTCGATGAACGTTGTTCCGGTTGGCCCACGACACAAGTCACTTGGGCTTGTACCTTACGTCCATCTAAAGAGAGCCCGCGCAATGAAGAAACTAGATCAGGACTACAATCCGAGGAGAGTTTTACAAAACTTCGATGTTTGATGACGCGTATTGTTATAATCTGCTCAGGCTTAATAATAGGTGTTTGCATCAAGTACCTTCTTACCGCCTCTTGAGTCACGCCGTCTTCAGCACCAACATTTATGAAAATCTCCTGATATTGTTGTTCGCGTGATACAGGTTCAACATGTGTATAAGGAATCTCTTCTAGATCTAGTGTGTCTAAAAATTTATCAGAAAGCAAATGGGTAGTTAAGAGCAAAAGATCTTCTTTGGACATATCTTTGATATGTGCTTCAATTCTTTCTCTCTCGTTAATCTGTTTATCCTTAAGTGAGTCTCTGTACACCAGAATTTGACCTAGACGGTGCTCAACAACTGTTTCTCGTGAAGGCACATCCATAGGGTTAATTTTTCCACCAAATTTACGTTCGATGTGGCTTATTGTCCGTTGTTCAGTTCTACTAACAAACGTTATTGCAATTCCTTCTTTTCCCGCTCTCCCTGTTCTACCTACACGATGAATATAACTTTCTAGATCCTCAGGAATCGAATAGTTAATAACGTGAGTAATATTAGGAATATCGATTCCACGAGCTGCAACGTCGGTAGCTACTAAAATTGTAGTATCCCCGCTTTTAAACTTTTTAATAACCGCATTTCTTTGTGTTTGACTAAGATCACCATGCAAAGCAGCAACATTATAGCCACGCTTCATAAGTTGATCCGATACCTCACCCGCAAGAACCTTGGTTTGACAAAAAATAAAACCATAAAAATCGGGCACTGCTTGAATAACACGAGTAATGGCATGAAGCCGTGATCTAAAAGGAACAATGCAGTAATACTGCTTCGTTCTTTCTGTACCTACTACGTTTGAAGTAATACGTACGGAAACCGTTTCACGCATATGTTTTCTCATAATATCAGCAATACCAGGTTTAACGGTAGCTGAAAAGAGCCATATTTGCCTTTTTTTAGGAAGATATCCCATAAGCTCTTCAATATCCTCTTTAAAACCCATTTCAAGCATAATATCAGCTTCATCAAGCACAAGAGTTTCTAAAGCACCTGCAGCAAAAGTACCTTTACGTAAATGGTCATTTAAACGGCCAGGAGTTCCCACAATAATATGAACCCCTCTTCTGAGCGTACGTATCTGTTCATCAATCGACATCCCACCGTACATAACTGCAATTTTAACACCGATTTTAGAGCCAACTTTGTAAAGGCTTTCATAAATCTGTACTGCGAGTTCTCGTGTAGGAGCGACAATAAGTCCTTGTGGAGTCTGTATCGTTTTATCGACCTTTTGAAGTAATGGTATTCCAAAGGCGAGTGTTTTACCGGTTCCCGTTTGAGCTTGACCATGGAAATCTATTGGTTGGGGGGATAATAATAAAGGGATCGCTTTTTTTTGAATTTCTGTTGGTTCAATAAATGATAGTTCCTCTAATACTGTTAGTATTTCGGGCGAAATTTGTAAATCTTTAAAAGTAGACATGTATACCTCGTATATGCTATAAAATCTATTTGTTGTTCTAATCTATAGTATAATAATAATTTATATTAGAAAATAAGTCAATAATTTTATTTTTAAAGTGGAATCTAAGTAGATGCGATGCAATTTCTCTTGAATAATACACAACCTGACGTAGGACAAACATGCTATACTGGTTTTCATGCATTCCTAAGGTCGATATAGTAAAGACTTACGTTAGAAGCAAAAAATAAAAATAATAAAATTGGATTAAGTTCCACTTAAAATTCAGTACCTCATCTAAAAAGCTATTACTGAACATCTACCTATCCAAAAAGGACGGCCCCTTCATCACCAAGTCTACCTCTATAAAAAATGTCACTTTTAATCACTCTCTTATAGAAAAATAAAAAGCATGATAAAGTCATAACTCTAATGAATAAACAGCATATCGCCAAACCACCGCAGCAACGAATTAAACTTTTACATAATAAGAATCTTACACCTTTCAAGGATCTATTACTTCCTCGGACTACAAAGAAAATCTTTCCCTTTTAAAAGAAATCATGACTTTTATAAAAAACTATACCTTATAAACCAAATGAGTAGAGTAGAGAAAAAAGTTGAACTCTTATGAAAGCCATTTTATGATAGTAAGAAATATATGTATTGGTTATCACAAGGATTAGTATGCAGTACGACGTTCAGGAAATTGAAAAAAAATGGCAAAATCGCTGGAAAACAAAACCAGTAGGCTTAAGTAAGCCAATCGGATCGGGCAAAAAATTTTATTGTCTCGATATGTTTCCTTACCCTTCAGGTTCAGGACTGCATGTGGGTCATTGGCGTGGCTATGTCTTATCTGACGTCTATACCCGAATAAAATGGTTACAAGGATATAATATTCTTCACCCCATGGGATGGGACGCTTTTGGATTGCCTGCAGAAAATGATGCAATTAAAAAAGGTATTAATCCTGCTATAAGTACCGCAGCCAATATAGCTCATTTCAAGCAACAACTCTACGAAGTTGCAGCGCTTTACGACTGGTCAAAAGAGATTAATACTACCGATCCCGCCTACTACAAATGGACACAATGGATATTCCTGCAAATGTATAAGGCCGGCCTTGCCTATGAATCGGTCCTGCCTATCAACTGGTGTACTTCCTGCCTTACAGGATTAGCAAACGAAGAAGTTATTGAAGGAAGTTGTGAACGATGTTCATCTAAAGTGGAACAAAAAGAAGTCCGTCAGTGGGTACTCAAAATTACTCAGTATGCTGACAAACTACTTGAAGGATTAGACCGCCTTGAATGGCCTGAAAAAGTAAAAACTATGCAGCGCAACTGGATCGGCAAGAGCGAGGGAACGGAAATTCTTTTCACCGTTATCGCCGACGATGTATCCTTTGATATACCGGTTTTTACTACGGTTCCTGGGACACTCTACGGCGTAACGTTCCTTGCTATAGCACCAGATCATGAGCTTATCCCACGTTTATGTGCTCCTGAGCACCTTGCAGCAGTCTTAGATTACCAGGTACAGTTTTCTTCTATGACCGGAACAGAAAGATTGGCCTCTATGCATGAAAAAACGGGCATATTTACCGGTACCTATGCACTTAATCCTTTGACTAATAAAGCTATACCAATATTTGCTGCGAACTATGTCATTAAAGACTACGCTACGGGGATAGTTATGGGAGTACCTGCTCATGATGAACGAGATTTTGACTTTGCAGTACAGTATCAGATTCCTATTATACCAGTAGTAACCCCATCTTCCGAATCTAAAGCTGAAGATTCTTCAAAAAAAGCTTACACAGGAGAGGGAGTTCTTATAAACAGTGGCGAATTTAATGGGCTTGCACTACCGAGTCAGGCAAATAACGCCATAAGTTCATTCCTTGAAAAAAGTGAAAAAGCTACTCGTCGCACTCGTTATAAACTTAGAGATTGGATTTTCTCTCGACAACGCTATTGGGGGGAGCCTATTCCTCTTATCCATTGTAAACAGTGCGGAATAGTTCCTGTTCCTGAAAATGAGCTGCCGGTAACTTTACCTTATCTTGAAAAATATGAACCTACCGGAACGGGTGAATCTCCCCTTTCTCAAGTAACAGAGTGGGTCAATGTAAGTTGTCCGGAGTGCACAGGGGCTGCACGAAGAGAAACAAACACGATGCCGCAATGGGCAGGGTCATGCTGGTATTTTTTACGATACCCGAACCCCAACCTAAGCGATAAGCCCTTTGATCAATCAGATATGCAGTACTGGTTACCAGTCGATCTGTACGTAGGCGGTATTGAGCATGCTATTCTGCATTTATTGTATGCTCGTTTTTATGTAAAGGTACTCTACGATTTAGGATTTTTATCTTTTGATGAACCCTTTACACATCTCTTTAATCAAGGAATGGTTACCAAATATTCAGAAAAAAGTGGACTCGTTGAAAAAATGTCTAAATCCAAAGGAAATGTCGTTAACCCTGATGAGATCGTAAAAAAATATGGATCTGACGTGTTACGAATGTACATCCTTTTCATGGGACCACCTGAACTAGATTGTGAATGGCAAGACAACGGCCTAGAAGGCGTTAAGCGCTTCTTGCAAAGGCTTTTGACTTATTTAACCAAGCCAGGTGTCCTTATTACAAAAGAAGAAGAGTCTATCCAGGCAACTAAAAGCGTTCATCGGCTTATAAAGCTCTTTCAAGAACGAATAGATCTTTTTAAGCCTAATACCGCATTATCGGCGTTTATGGAATTTTCACATGATGCGGTTGATAACAACTTACGCTTCAACGCACACAGTATCGAATCGATTTGCGTAGTTCTTTCTTCAATGGCGCCTCACTGTGCAAGTGAGTTACTAGAAAGACTCTGCAATAAGCAGCTAGAGCAGTGCAACTGGCCAACATATGATCCGTCATTTTTAACAGAAACTTCTGCTACTACTGCTATACAAGTAAATGGAAAACTTCGTGGAACTATTGAACTTCCCCTTACCTCAACACAAGAAGAGGTAACAATAGCAGCTCAAAAAGAGATAACTAAATGGATTGAAGGAAAAACAGTATCAAAAACTATATATGTTCCCCATAAACTCATAAACTTTATCGTTTCTTGACGTAAAAGCTTCGTATATGGTAAAAAAAGATACATCATTAAAACATGTATCTTTTTTTACTTTTTATTAGGCATACCATGAAATTATTTTTAGATAGTGCACATCTTCCCGATATCGAATATGGATTAGAAACAGGGCTTATTGAGGGCATTACTACTAATCCTACCCATTTGAGCAAAGAAGGAGAAAAAAGCACTGAACTCCTTAAAAAAATCTGCGCTCTTATGATGCCTCATGACGTGAGTATAGAAGTTACTGAAAAAAATGCGTTGGATGTTTATAATCAAGCACATCGCATTGCCGATCTTGCAGAGAACGTCGTAGTAAAAATACCCTGCATGCCAGACTATGTTCCCGTTATTAAAAAACTAGTCATAGAAGGAATAGCAGTCAATATTACTCTTCTTTTTTCAGTGGTTCAGGGGCTTTTAATGGCCAAGCTCGGGGTTAAATATATCTCCCCCTTCGTGGGAAGACTTGATGATATAGATACCAATGGGATCGAACTTATTCAGGATCTTAAAAAAATAAAAAATATTTATAATTTTAAAACAGAGATACTCGCTGCATCCCTTAGAGGGCCTCTCCATGTCCACCAGGCCGCCATGGCCGGTGCCGATTGTGCAACAGTTCCCCCTGCACTGTTTAAACTCTTACTGCACCACCCTCTTTCTGAAAAAGGGGTTCTTTTATTTGATCAAGATTGGAAAAAACTAAATATGCAGACATTCCCTTAAAAGGCAGGATACCTACAGTTTAATTTCCCTACCCGGAGCTCTCTATCCGGGCTTACCACTTTGACTGCCCCGAGAAAATACGATTCTCCTAAGGGGTTTAAGGTAATCACATAAAAAGAGATGCACACTACCTCTTAACAATAGGTATTTCTCAGGATTACTAAAAATCTCGGACAGTCGGTTGAAGGTATTAAAGACCGTTTTTCTCTCTAATGCCTTTAGTTCCTTTCCTACGGGCACCCTCTACCGCTCACCCCCATCATTTTTATGTTCGATACTCAAAAAAACATTTTTCCGCTCTAAAAAACACACATATGGGGAGAAATTTTGACTTTCACTCTCTGAAAAATAGACATATTACACCATATATAAAATAATAAAAAAAATAAATTAAAAAATCATTACATTCTGAAATAAAATTATGGTAGGATAAAACATGTATATACAATTACATTTCATGTCATAAAAGGAGACACATTATGAAAAAGATATTAAACGCTCTCTTATTACTTTCCCTTGCAGCTCCATTCGCTTCTGCGGGTGCTGGCGGCGGCGCTGGTTCAGGTAGTGGTGCTGGTGCTGGCAGTGGTACCGGAGCTTCTGGTGCAGGCTCAAGTGCAGGTTCAACTTCAGGAATGGGCACAGGGTCATCAACGGGCAATACTTCAGGGCTAGGTTCAGGTACAGGTTCAACTTCAGGAATGGGTTCTGGGATGAATGCAGGTACGACTTCTACAACTGATGCTGGGCAATTTGGTTCAACTACGGGTGCTAACTTAGGAACGGGCGCAACTTCCGGAACCACCGCTGCTACGGGTACAACTTCAGGACTTTCTGATTCAAGTACGGGTGCAACTTCCGCAACTGGTACTACTTCAGGTACACAAGCAAATACAGGAACTGGCTTCCTTGCGAGTCTTTTTGGTACGGGTAATAGTTCTAATACAGGAAACACCGGTACAACTTCAGCAACTGGTGATACTTCAGGAATGAACACTGGTACAGGATCAACAACTGGTACAGGTGCGAACTCAGGACTCTTTGGTTCAGGAACAGCTAATACTAATACTTCAGGTACAGGTACAAGCTTATTTGGTTCAAACACAGGTGCTACTTCAGCAACTGGCGATACGTCAGGAATGAACACTAGTACAGGATCAACAACTGGTACAGATACGAACTCAGGACTCTTTGGTTCAGGAACAGCTAATACTAATACTTCAGGTACAGGTACAGGATTGTTTGGTTCAAGCACAGGTACTACTTCAGCAACTGGTTCTAATGCAGGAGCCGGCACAACTACAGGAATGAACACTAGCACAGGTACAGGACTCTTAAGTTCAGGTACGGGTGACAAATCAGGAAACAATCCAAATACAGGAACCGGGTTTTTTTCAGGTCTTTTTGGTACCGGTAAAAGTTCACGTGCAGGAAACACAGGTACGGGTGCGACATCAGCTACTGGTTCTGATACAGGAACAACTTCAGGAACAGGTAATACTGGACAGGCAGCGTAAAACAACAGCTAACAAAAACTAAGGATATTATTATGAAAAATATATTAAATGCGCTCTTATTACTTTCATTTGCAGCACCATACATTGCAGCTTCAGAAAGTGATACAAGTACAGATAGCAGTGCAACTACTTCAGAAACAGGTTCTACTACAGGAACAGGTTTCGGTACAGGAATTAGTTCAAGAATGAATACAAAAACCGGTACAGGTTCAACTTCAGCAATGGGTTCGGATTCTGATACAACTTCAGCTTCAGGAATGAACACAGGTTCAACTTCAGCAATGGGTTCGGATTCTGATACAACTTCAACTTCAGGAATGAACACAGGTTCAACTTCAGCAATGGGTTCGGATTCTGATACAACTTCAGCTTCAGGAATGAACACAAGTTCAACTTCACAAGCAGGTCAAAAGTCAACTGCTACTTCAGGGAAAACTTCACCATCTCAAAGTTCAGATCAAAATGAAAGTTCTGAAATTAGTGAAATGTCACAAGATGACTCAGATACAAGCATGACTACCACTAATAGATCTCTATAAATAAAGCTAAAGGGGTACTGCGTAATACGTAAAGCAGTGCCCTATCTGCTTTTTGGAACATTTGTCTGTTCTTATAAATGAAGCTCTACAAGCAGTTTACTTTACCTTTGTTATCATTCCACTCAAACCATAAAGATATTTCCAGAAATCTCGAAAAAGCCAAAAGCTCTCCATGCCTCCAATCAAAAATAGTTTTATATGATTTATAAAGACTATTTTTGAGCAACTATCTGGTTTCTTAAAAATTCTACTAATGAACTAAGAATAATTAACGAGCTTTCAGATTGAGTGCGCCCCTTAAATTCTACCGAATCTACAGCAGCAGTCTTTTCGCTAAAAACCAATCGGAACGGTATCCCCATAAGATCTGCATCTGCAAATTTTTCTCCCGCTGAACAGTCGATTCGCTCATCAAATAAAACTTCAAATCCCCCATTAACAAGAAGATCATAAAGCTCCTGAGCCCGTATCTGTGTTTCAGGTTTCCTTGAAAGAGAAATAAGATGAATAGAAAAAGGAGCTATCTCTACTGGCCATACTATGCCTTTTTCATCATGAAGTACTTCAACAATAGCGCCCATTAAGCGGGAGGTCCCCAACCCGTAACACCCCATTAATACAGATTGCTGTGTATTTTCCTGGTTGCTATATTCGACATTAAACGGCTCAGTAAATCGAGACAATAATGCAAAAATATTTCCGACTTCTATCGAAGTACGTTCAACCAGTTCAGAAGATGAACAGTTCGGACAGACAGGCTGATCAGCCCTAATTTCCTGGTTAACTGCAATCAAACAGGACTCACAAACAAAAATAGTATCTTCTCCCAGAGGAGCGACTGTTTGAAATTCATGAGAATACTTGGTAAACATCCCTCCCGAAGCATACGTATAATAGGTTATGTCACCTAATCCACATCGCTTAAAAATAGTCATATAAACTTCACGTACTTTTTCATAGTACTCATGAAGATCAGCTTCACTGGTATGAAAAGAGTATAAATCCTTCATACGAAATTCTCGCCCTCGTAGTAAACCTGATTTAGGACGAGCTTCATTTCTAAACTTTGTTTGGATCTGATAGACTGCTCGTGGTAAATCTTTATATGAGTGTATATACCCTCCAATAAGAGGTGTTACTATCTCTTCATGAGTCGGTCCTAAGCACAAATCGCGATCACCTACTTTAATTTTATACAGGATATCGACCTTGTCCCAACGTCCCGTTACCTCCCAAGGATCCTTAGGCTGCAATGCAGGCATAAGGATTTCTTGAGCTTCAAGACTATTCATCGCTTCTCTGACAATAGACTCAATACGAGAAAGAACTCTCAATCCCAAAGGCAAATAGGTATAAACCCCAGCCATAAGCTTTGCAATATAACCCGCTCGTTCCAACAGTTGCGCGTTGATACTTGTTTCTTGAGAACTAATAACTTTTCTGGTTTTAGTTACGAGTAACGATTGCTTCATAATTGTATCCTTTAATACTTATATCTCCCGCTCAGTTCACGGCGTGTTTGACGTTCAATATCCCGCTCTTTAATAGCTTCCTTAATACCATATGCTTTTTTATGTTTAGCAACTCCAAGATCAACTTTAACCATCCCTTTTTCATTAATATAGAGTTTTAAAGGAACAATAGTAATCCCTTTTTTTGAAATTTCTCCAAAAAGTTGAGAAAGCTCCCGTTTATGAAGCAGCAATTTACGTGACTTACGACCCTCTTCATCACCCTTAGCATAGGCGTGAGAATAAGGACTTATCATACAGTTAATAAGGAAGAGTTCATTATTATGAGGAGTTGCAAAAGCACCGATAAGCGAAACTTGACCCGACCGTACTGACTTGACTTCGTCTCCGGTTAAAACAATTCCTGCTTCAAGACGTTCTAAGATTTCATAGTCATGAAACGCCTTTTTATTCTGCGCAATAATTTTCATTTGTCTTCAACTCCCATTTTTTCAGACTGAGCAATGAGAAACCTGAACACTATTTTTAGAAAAGGATATAAGATAACGCTTACCAAAGCAGCAAGCACAAACCCGCCCAGTACTAAATACCAAATACAAAAGTCGGAACCTAAATATTTTTTAATATCGATATACTGAGAGAGAAAATCATTCCCTTTTTCTACCCACCACGGATTATAGCGATCAAGATTCCATCCTAATAGATTTTTAAAAAACCATACTCCAAAAGCATAATCCATAATATAGATAGGAATCAATGTAAAAGGATTATTTACCAAATAAGTTGCGGCAAAAGTCACAGCGAGATTAAGAGAAAAAAGCCAACACACTACAAAAAGACCGGGCGTTTGAAAGGGGATAACCGGTAAAATAGCTATAAAGGTCCCCACGCAAAATGATGCACTTAACCTGGCCGGTGACTTTTCTGCTTGTATAAGCTGCATCAGTTTTTTTTTTAGCGAACTTATCATACCGTTTTCCTTCTAGATATACTATTCTTTTGAAAAAATCGAACTTTTCAGCTAAACTACTATCAGTATACGAACATTTTGGCGATAGTAAAACCCTTGAAAAAGGCATCGGTTACAAACGACCACGGTATAAAAAAATATACTATACAAAACCCTCTCCTTTAATACAAAAGGTATGAGTACTAAAAGTCTGATTTAAAGCGTCTTATAATAAGAATGAACCCATTAAAAAGGATTTATCGATGAATAAAAACATAGTACTGATACTCAGCCTTCTCACTTCATGGATTCAACCCGGGATAGTTCAAGAGCCATTTTTTACCTTTGAAAAAATCGAAGATGAGGATACATTAGAAACTTCGGACAAAGAACAAGGAAGTTATATTTTACGTATCCGGTTTCCTTCTACCATAAAAGTACCTGCACTGTGTGGTTTCTATAAAGGATACCGACTCGATTTTACCAATGATTTATGTATTATAAAAGAATCTCGCCACTGTTCGTCCTTTAGTATGATTATTACGGAAGATGTTACTATTCATTGGAATGACCATACTATAGATTACTTGGAACAGATCCCTTCAAAAAAAAGTAGAATGTTTTATCTCTCAAAAAACATTCAAAAAGATGGCCTTATAGAATGGAAGGTGGAAGAAGAAAAAAAGGATGATATCCCCTCCATACTACCAAAAGCTGCTATTATTCTTCTTTTTAATCCCGATTATGTTAACACCATCGAACCGCAACCACGTCAAAAAAAATCCCTTCATGAAGGGGTATTCTCACTCCCTCTTATAGAAATAAAGAAAGATATTAGCCAAAAACAGCTCGATGATATCTGTAAGTCATCATGGTGTGCGGCCATTGATATTCGGGGAATACACCGCAGAACCGATGTAGAGAAAAAGAATGACGCTTTACGACTGATCTCTTTTACCCGTCCTCTAAAAGCACAACTATGAACCACTGTATACTCGGCATAGAAACATCGTGCGATGAAACAGCTGCATCGGTCTATACAACAGAGGAAGGCGTTCTATCTAATGAAATTTTTTCACAAATAGCTCTTCATACCCCCTTTGGAGGGGTGGTTCCCGAGATTGCATCGCGATCTCACCTGGAGAAAATAGCCCCCATAGTAGCGAGCGCACTCGACAAAGCTCAGAAAACACTCGATGATATAACCGCTATTGCTGTTACCTCTACACCCGGCCTTCCTGGATCGCTCCTGGTAGGGCTGAGCTTCGCAAAGGGTCTTGGTTGGGCATCTCATAAAAAATTAATCGGTATTAACCATTTAGAAGGACATATTTTTTCAGCATGTATAGAGAACTCAATTCCCTTTCCATTTATATGCATAACAGCCTCTGGAGGGCATACAGCTCTTTATCTTGTTCATGACTATGGAAACTATACACTGCTTGGACAAACCCTTGACGATGCAGCAGGCGAGGCTTTTGATAAAATTGCAAAACTTTTAAATTTCCCGTATCCCGGGGGGCCTGTAATAGAAAAACTGGCACAAGCTGCGGCATTTGAAGATTATTTTAGATATCCCCGCCCCTTACCTCATAGCCTTAACTTTAGCTTTTCAGGGCTCAAAACGGCGGTTTTATATGATCTGGTAAAACAAGGAGCTTATGATCTTACTCATAAGCTTTTTTTAAGAAACGACGATATCACGTTCAAACAACAAGTTGCAAGCTCATTGTTGGTATGCGTAGCTGACTGTTTCGAGCAAAAACTTTCACTTGTATTTAAAGAGCACGCTATACAAGCAGTAGCATTCGTGGGCGGAGTTGCTTGTAATAACTACATTAAAAAAAGACTTGAAGCTTTCTGTTCTCAAAATCAAAAGAAGTTCTTCTCTCCCTCACCGGCTTACTGCACAGACAATGGGGCAATGATAGCCTTCGTTGGCCATTATAAAGCACAACAAGAAATGTGGTCAGACTATACTTTAGATATCGCGAGCTGAACTACCGGGACCTGAACCATTCTTTTTCATCGAGTCGATAAACTCTTCATTAGTTTTAAACTTTTTGATTTTCTCTATAAGGAATTCAGTTCCTTCGACAGTATTCATACTTGATAAGAACTTTCTCAAAACCCATACTTTATTCAGTTCTGCTTCAGGAAGTAAGAGATCTTCTCTACGAGTTCCTGAAAGAACAAGATCAAACGCAGGGAACGTACGACGATTGGCAAGCTTACGGCTCAAGTGGATTTCCATATTTCCCGTACCTTTAAACTCTTCATAGATAACTTCGTCCATACGAGATCCTGTTTCTACCAGAGCACTCGCAATTATCGTTAATGAGCCGCCTTCTTCAGTATTTCGGGCTGCACCAAAGAACCGTTTAGGATGCTGCAATGAAGTAGCATCGATTCCACCCGTTAAAATTTTACCGGATGCTGGAGCAATTGTATTATAGGCGCGAGCAAGACGAGTCATAGAATCTAGTAATATAACAACATGAGAACCAACTTCTACAAGCCGTTTAGCCTTTTCTAGAACAAGTTCTGCAACCTGCACATGACGCTCTGCAGCTTCATCAAAAGTTGAACTTATCACTTCAGCATGTTTACCTTTAACAGTACGCCGCATATCAGCAACTTCCTCTGGTCGTTCATCAATCAAAAGAACAATTAAATAAACGTCAGGATGATTGCTTGCAAGTGTCTGTGTAATCTCCTTTAAGAGTACCGTTTTACCAGCTTTGGGAGGTGCTACAATTAGTCCTCGTTGACCTCTACCTATTGGGGTGAAAAGATCCATAATCCGGGTCGAAATAAACGTAGGATTATACTCGAGATTGAACTTTTGGTTCGGATGAAGAGGAGAAAGACGGTCAAAATAGGTTCTATCCATCGATAAGATAGGATCTTGAAAATTAACCAAACTAACTTTTAAAAGAGCAAAATATTTTTCAGCTTCTTTAGGTTTTCTGATAACACCTGAAACCGTATCACCCGTTCTCAAGTTAAAGCGACGAATTTGCGAGGGCGAAACATAAATATCGTCCGGCCCCGAAACGTAGTCAAATCTAGATGATCTTAAAAAACCAAAACCGTCAGGTAACTTTTCTAACACTCCCTCTACTTCGAACTCCTTTTCAGGATTTTCTTCTACTTCATTAATAATTTTTATGAGAGCATCTTTGTTCATAAGGGTTGATCCAACTACCCCCAAGCGACGTGCCTGATGCTGCAAATCAGTAAGACTTAACAGTCTTAATTCCTGTTCCTTCATACGGAAAAATTCTCCTTGTTGAACAATTGAGTGTAAGCACTAACGCTTACACATATTAAAATGACCAAATAACACTAGATTTGAGGCCTTATGGCCTTTATTTTTAATTGATTAGTTGTAAACTTTAAACTGTTATGCGCTTTTTTTATTATAGAGCATATAAAGAACGGGTGTAGCTATAAAAATAGTAGAATATATACCGAAAACTATACCTACTAAAAGCGCAAGAGACAGATCACGTAAAGTCTCACCACCAAAAACAAACAGGGCTATTACAACAAGGGTGGTTGCAAATGTTGTTAATAAAGTACGACTTAATGTCTCTGTAATGCTTATATTGATAATATCATACATTGATTTAGTAGGCATTAAAGCAACATTCTCTCTGATACGAGAAAAAATAACGATCGTATCATTTATAGAATAACCTAACGTTGCTAAAATAGCTCCAATAACGTTCATAGAAATTTCTTTATCAAATATTAAGAAAAGCAAAAGAACAATAATAGCATCATGAAATAATGAGACGATAGCGCCCATAGCATAAGCGAATGACCAAAATCTCAATGCAATATAGAGCAACATAAGAAACAGTGCTATAAAAATAGCGGCCAAAGACTTTGCACGCCAGGTTGCCCCTGAAGCAGAACCTACACTGTCAGTCTGTTGAATAGATACTGTATATCCTTCTCCAAGACCTTCTTTTAAAGCATTACGAATTGCTTCAGCTTCTTGAGCTACATCTTTTGACTCTTTTTTTACACGAACTAAATGTTCTTCTGCAGAAAATTCACGAGTAACACTACCAGCCCAGCCTTTTTTCTCTAGAATAGATACAATCTGCTCGCCAGTAACAGGCTTATTAAAAACAAATGATGCCTGAATTCCACCTGTAAAATCAACACTATAGTTAAAAGTATGACCATCTATTGTTGTATATTTTTTATAAGCATATACTGCAAAAAAACTTACAAGAATAAGTAGCGATATTACAGCGGAAACATAGCGATATTTTAAAAAATCCAATGTCCTAATCTCACCACCAGCGTGACGCGCCTTCATAAAATTAACCATAATGCTCTACCTTAGTTACAAACAAAAGACTTCTAAAATTTTTTACTATACAGGCCTTACCGAAACATACTTGCGTCCCTTTGGTCCGTAATGAAATTTAATAGTCCCTGGTGCTGTTGCAAAAATCGTATAATCGGAACCAAGACCTACATTATGCCCGGGATGAATACGGGTTCCTCGTTGACGAATAATAATTTCGCCTCCAAAAACCTTTTCACCATCATAGAGTTTCACGCCAAGCCGTTTACCTATACTATCTCTACCATTCTGGGTCGAACCACCAGATTTACTAGTTGCCATACTAATCCTCGTTTTTTAGATATACTTTAAATGAAAATCAATCAGAAGTGAACAATCTTTAACAAGTATGTACCTTTTTTAGAGAAATGTCAAAGGTAATACAAGCTCCTCCCGATCTCACTATACATCACTATAAAATAATTACAAAAATCTCATATAACAGAGAGAAATCATCCGTATAACCAAAAACCAAAAACCAAAATTAAAATCAAAAATCAATGCTCGAGTAAATCAAGAGCCAAAAACACAAGGATTTTTACCTAAAATGGTCAAATTTTAGACGGGTAGGGAGCGTAATAAGTTTATAAAAATCATACTAGAGTATACTCAGAAAATCGCACTAGTATTTTGAAAGCCCACTCTTACACTTAAACATTTTAACAAGAAAAAGATTGACGCTTTATAGATAACAATACCCCTCGTACTAATAAACCGGTGCTCAAGCTTTGGAAGATTTTCACAAAAATAGGAATGTAAAAATTCGCCTTCTCAGTTCTACCTCGACCCACCAAACTCTTTCAAAAGGAGCTAAAGCCGATAAGCCAGCATACAACTCTCTTAACCACAGATACCGAAACTACATGCCCAATAGTGCAAAGCGAAAGATTCGCGTTTTATAAACGATCTCACTTTTTTAAAATCTCTCTCACCATTTTCGCCTAACACCAATAACCGGTCTTTAAAATCCAGCGGATAAAAATAACTTGCTGGAAATGCAATATTATTCATTGAAGTATCATTAATAAATTTCATAAAAGATCTTTGAAAATGGCGTTGTCCGGCTGAACCAAGGATATCAGTAGACCTACTCCAGTCCTCCTGAACCGTTTCGATACAATCTTTAAGCACCGGATGACCAGGTACCGATCCTATGATACTCGTAGTTATCCCACTTAAATAATCAAGCGGCTGTATCGCCGTCCACATATCGTACGTTAAAAGTTTGTCTAAAGACTTTAAAAGTACACAATCAACATCAACACATACACCGCCATACCTATAAAGAAGCTCATAACGTACAAGATCAGCTTTCTCGCCATAATTTTTCGACCGATCATAGAATTTCTGATTGAAGAGTCCTAAAGCTGCGATATCGTTATCGGTCCATAATTTATATTCCCACTCGGCCAGATATTTTCTTATACTATTTTGAGATTTTCTAAATACTGCGGGCGGAACACCAGGCCCTACCCAAATTTGATGTACTATTTTTGGTATAATCTGTTTTTGAGGAACGACTTTTTGTGAAAAATCGTTTTTATCATATAATTTTTTTAGTGTGTTTAGAGTAGCAAAGCTTTTTCTAGTAAACCTACACTTATCTAAAAAGTATTTTTTTATAATATTTTTATTTTTTTTCATATTCCATCTCATAGAGTCAAAAAAAAGCACTTTTTTAACTCCATAAGGAGCTTGTTCAAGTGCCTGTGTATCCGGAGAAGATACTATCTCGCTTTTTGTATAAAGAGGCTCTTTATCAGCTATCATACATGAAGAGGCCTTTTGAGGCTCTCCACATAACCACGTGCAAAAATAAGCTTTAATGGTGCCAAAAAAATCATCATTTTGAGAGCACGACGATTGGTGAACTGCTTCATTACTCGAATAAGCCCCCGCCGATACCCCTAAAAAAATACATCCTACAATCATGGTAAACTTTGTCATAGCAGTCTCTTCTTTCTCATTTTTTTACCAACTAAAATTTCTCTCGGCTTCATCCCTACAGAAAAAAACTAAAAACACTCTCTTTCATAGAATCATCATTATGCTCACACATAGTGCTGATAAGTTGACGAGAGAAAATAGCCTCTTTCTTTTTTAAACATGTAGTTCTCACCATCTGAATTCATACGTGCACTAAATAGGCGATTTTTATAAAAATCGCTTTGCATATAAAAAATATTCGTCGCACTTTACAAAAACACCCCTTTCAAGGCATAGCGCAATCATTTTTACAGATTCCATTTATCATCAGTTTAAATATAGTTAAAACCATTTTTAACGAAAAACAAAAGTACTAATATTAGTAATACTAAAATACATGAAAAGCCCGCAATAGTTTTCTTATCAAGCATAACAATGACCACCAAAAAACAATTAGAAAAAATTAACAGCGAGATAAAAAAAGATACCTATACACCCTATGCAACGAGATCATACAAAAAAACAGATCACTATTCTAGGACATAGAAAACAGGTTTTTAGCTTTTCCTTAGTGTACATATTTCGCTTTTCCTACGTGAAACCAACTTTTTTTATTGCGCTCTCAGGACGTTAAGTCTTTAGCGTGTACTTAGCTTCTTCATTAGGATAATTTTCTATAGAGAGCACGAGAGAGCACGGTGAGATTCTTTTTTTCTTGGACTTAGCCTTTTTTTGTAAAAAAATAGTTTTTTGTTGCATTTTACTCGACGTTACTGGCACACTCTTCGTAACATCCTAACAAGAAAATAAATTGTATATACGCTATTTTTTTGTTATAATGAAGACAATGTGTAATTTTTATATGTTTAACCCTTTATCTCCCACTCTAGCTTACTTGCGCGTGAGGTATATTTAGGAGCATTTGAATGTCCAAAGAACTTTTAAAGTCAAGTCAATATCGGGCGGTGACCCGTTATTTTGAAGACGAGTCCCTTACTCCTAATGAAGAACAGCTACAAGAACTTTCTGCCCTCTATGAAGGGGTAGCTAATAAATTCAGACAAGGAAGTATTATAAAAGGATCTGTCATTAATATAAGTCCTGATGGAGTCCTTGTAGATATCGACTATAAATCCGATGGCTTAATCTCTTTATATGAATTTTCGGAACATGAACTAAAAAGATTGGTTCCTGGATCAGAAATCGAAGTCATTCTTGATGAGCTTGAAAATCCAGATGGCACCGTTATGCTCTCCTATGAAAAAGCGAAAGCTCTAAAAGCATGGGAAAACATTATGAGACTGTTCGAAGAAAACAAACCAGTAGAAGGTATTGTTACTCATAAAGTAAAAGGTGGTTTAAGCGTCGATATAGGGATTCCTGCTTTCTTGCCAGGATCTCAAGTTGATACCCAACGCGTAAATGATTTTGATCAATTTGTTGGTCAAACAATTACAGCTAATATTATTAAGGTAAACCAAAAACGGGGCAATGTTATTATTTCGCGCCGTAAATATATCAGCGAACAACGCTCAGAGAGTCGTAAGAAGATCCTTGATGAACTTCAAGAAGGAGCAATCATCCAAGGGACCGTCAAGAATATTACCAAATATGGTGCATTCATTGATATTGGCGGTGTCGACGGACTTCTCCACGTTACAGATATGACCTGGGGCAGAATTGCACATCCAAGTGAACTTTTAAAGATTGGCGATACCATTACTGTTAAGGTACTGACTTTTGATAAAGTAAATGAAAGAATATCATTAGGAATGAAACAGCTTTCAGAGAATCCATGGGATGCTATTGATCCTTCAATTCAGGTTGGTTCACATGTTAAAGGTAGAATTCTCAGCATTGCTGATTACGGATTCTTCTTGGAAGTTCAACCAGGTGTTGAAGGACTTGTTCATATCTCAGAAATTTCATGGACCGATCGGGTTACCGATTTACATAAATATTTCAAGGTGGGCGATATCGTTGAAACACTGGTAGTTTCACTTGACAAAGAAAACCGTCGCATGTCATTAAGTATCAAGCAACTTGAGAAAAATCCATGGGATGCTATTAGTGAACAGTATGAAATTGGCCAAAAGGTTAAAGGTAAAGTAAATAATGTTACTGAGTTTGGTATCTTTATTCAACTTGCTCCTGGTATCGATGGGCTCGTCCATATTTCAGATTTCTCCTGGACAGAACATATTGAACATCCTGCTGATAAATACAAAAAAGGCGATGAAGTTGAAGCTGTTATTAATGGCATTAATAAACAGACCAAGCGTATATCCCTCAGTATTAAGCAACTTACCCCTAATCCATGGGAAGATATCGAAAAACATTACCCTATTGGCTCATCAGTTGAAGGTGAAGTAAGTAAAATTACTAACTTCGGTGCGTTTATCAAGCTTCCTACAGGAATCGAAGGTCTCGTACATATATCAGAACTAGGTGGCAATGCGGAGAAAGTTGAAGATATTCTCAAAATTGGTCAAAGGGCTACCTTTAAAGTCATAAAAGTGAGCCAAGAGGAACACAGACTTGGACTAAGCTTAAGAACAGAGGAAGAGACCGCTGCTCTTGAAGAGAAGAAGGCTGCTAAAAAAGAAAAAGCTCCTGCTCCTCGTAAAGAGAAGAAAGTTGAACAAGCTCCTGCTACTAAACAGAAGAGTCAACTTCAACTCGAGCTTGAAAAACATGCTGCTCGCCACTCTGATGACACTGAAAACCCTAAAGACGAAGCATAAGGAATATTATGGTTGAAAAAACATTTGCAATCATTAAACCCGATGCCGTTGCACAGGGATTAACCGGTCAAATACTCTCAGTTATTGAGTTAAATAAGTTCACCATTAGTCGCATGGAGAAAATCCATGCGACTAAGGAACAAGCAGAAGAATTTTATGGTGTTCATAAAGAAAGACCATTTTTTCAAGAGCTCGTAGCAAGTGTGACACACGGGCCTATTATCGTTATGGTACTTGAAAAAGAAAATGCTATTGTAGACTGGCGTGAACTTATGGGGGCAACCGATCCTCAAAAGGCGCGCGTTGGAACTATAAGAAAAATGTTTGGCGCAAGCATCACTGCTAATGCTACTCATGGTTCAGACGCTCCTGAAACCGCTCAGGTAGAAATTGCATTCTTTTTTCCTCAGATGCACGTGCGCTAAAAGAATAAAGAATACTGTTTTATACAGAAATAGGGAGGTCTCGGTTTAAACCGGGACCTCTGTCATTGTAACAGATCACTGTAATCAGATTCATTATCTCAAAAACAGGTAAAAAAACGTGAGTTCGTGTTAGCAGGAATAGCCATTTTTTTCTTACAGAAGGCTTATTCTCATGAAAGGCATAAGCCATATTACAAGAATAGACTTTAAGCACAAGAGTTTTAGGACTGCGATATCTTGAATGTTCTAGGTTGTAACTGCATGTGAGTACGCTCCCACTAAACTCAATCATTAATCTTTTTGGAAGCATAATTTTGTCTGTCATATCCATAAGTATGTTTTTCATGTTTTTGCGTATCTTAGTAACGATATGTACACCGGTAAAATAGAGTTTTTTAAAGAGTTCTTCCTTCATAAGATATCCCTTATCAGCATACAGTTTTCCTCGTACAGTAGGCATGCCAGTAGTGGGTAGTTAAGCATTAGTATCAGCTACATTACCCAAGGTAAGCATGAAGTCGACTATTTCCGCTCGACTGTTCGCTACCAGATGAGGCTTAAATCCAAAGAATCCTTCTGCCCTGGTTTTACCTCGCGATGCAAGGTCTTTAAACACTGTATGTGACAGTATTCATTTAGGATGACTTATTTTCAAAGAAAAGCTATCGACATAAAAAATCCCGTCGCATGCATATCTTCCAAAGATTTTTGCACATACCGTAACAGGAAGTAGCGCTCTTTCTTGAAGTTCAATAAAGCGATTATAGCTTGGTTGTTTTGGAAAGCCTGATCTAATCTCGCCACAGCGCATAGAGAAATTTTTAAATTTTTTAAAACCTGACATATGATAATACATAGTTAAAGTTATTATTTCACTTAACGATAAACTCGCTTCTGTGACGCGTTTCTGCTTGTCTATTTCTAAAAGCCCTACGCTCGTCGCTGCTTTAAAAATCCTACACTATTCGTCTATATAGTAGAAAATTGTAGCAAGGTCCATTGTGCTAGCTTTGTTTTAAGGGTTGAATTTTAAAAAAAATTACCACAATGGGCTTTTTTTGTAACTTCCTTATCCAAAACTTACGTTAAATATATAAAATAATATTTAATAAAATTGACTATTTAAATATAATTATGACATAATTAATAAGGTAATTACATTAAAGCTCATTAAATTATATTGAAAATAAAATGGACCTAAAACAGTATCTCACAAAAATAGCTTACTAAAACGAGATATTTTCCTAAGAACATACATGTATATAAAAGGGTTTCTTTTTAAAAACGAGTCCTTGAGCGCCTTTTTATTCTCTGTAAGTTGAGATGTTATTAAAAAGAAGAGCTCCTGTTTACTAAAGCGCACACATATATTTTTTACCCCTTTACAATAAGGAATACTATGAAAAACGTAGTACGATCGACCAGTTTAATAATTTCAGCTTTTTTAGCCGCCGTTATGGTACAGGTGCCTATCGCGGCGATGGAGATGCCGCAATTAACATTTACCAACCGCTCTGGCAAATCTCTCACGATAGATTATACAAAAGCAAGCAATCAGCCTGGAACCAAAAATCTTGAAAGAGACAAAAAAACCACTCTTGTACAGCACCCTTCGAATAGTATTAAGGATATGCTTATTAAAGCTTCAGGTGACTCCTCCATCGAGCCAGTCGAATTAGCTGCTATAGATGCTCTTAAGCTCATAGAGTTTCCTACCTCGACGATCACCGTAACGTTAAATCCTCAAAGAAAGTTGGAGTATACCATTACTACTCCCGGCGAAAAAGCGCCCCTTGAAATTGGAATGCGTGAGTTCAATAAGGAAGAAAAAGCTCAACCTTTTGATCTTACGCAACGAAAGAGTACCTTAGAAGAAAAAGTTCGACCTGTGGCTACACTACGACAAGAAGCTCTCGATAATAGTTCTTCTGGTAAGATAGTCTGGGAAAAAGCTTCTAAAAAAGAGAACTCCCCGATTATGCTTAGAGTGAAAGAAGGATTCACGCCTGTCACACCTACAGAGGATGTGAACATTACAAAAATTGTAAATAGATCAAAAAAGGACGTTACTATAGTCCCTTCTGCTGATATACTGAGCTTTGCAATACAGGGTAGAACCAACATAGAAGAAATAAGCGGTGGAAGAACCTTCTTGATCGGTTCCGAATGGCCTACTCCTAACTACAATCTTTTATCGCTCGGAAAAGGACCGGTCAATCTCAAGGTAACACACGCTAATTCAAAAATATTCATTATGATAGGAAAAACGATAATTCATGAATTATCACAAAATGCCCTCGATGACATACTCAGAAAACTAGGAAATAACGTTATGTTGACGGTAGAGGACGATGGTACTTTATCTTTTGAAACAGATCATAAAGCTACTAAATAAGCCAAAGTTCCTTATTTAAGAAATGAGGGAGATAGAATAGTGCGTATAGTGTGCGCAGCATTACTCTATTCTCCTTATTTCTTTTATTAACCGACACTACAATCGCTCTTACATAAGTAAGCTATAAAAATCTTCTCGTTTTAAAGAGCTGGTTGTTTTAACTCCTGGTGAAAAATCCCCAGAACCACATTCTGCTTTCGCATCCAAAGTCCCCATTATTTCTGATTGAACATAGAGACTATGCTTCGCTCCTGTGAGTAACACTACCTTGTTTTCAGATGAAATAGAGATCACACGATGAAAAGCATATAAATCGATAATACACGAAAATAGTTGATGGATTATTTTCCCTAACTTTTCGAGATAAGAAGGTATGCCGTCTGAAGAAAATCTATCAAGTACTCCTATGAAATTCTCATGTAAAGGAACTGCGTGAGTACTTATCTCCTGTAACATTCCATTATAGATATACTCTATAATTTCCATTTTATCTTGATGGATTGCTTTTACCTTATCTGACGATGACACATATACGTTATTCAGGTGAGACATAATGCGCTCATATTCATCTAACACATCATAGAGTGTAACCGACTCATGATAAAAAGTATGAGTAGCTGAAGGACGGTAATTGAACGAAGCCGTGCCCATCCTATTATAGTCTCCTATTACATCGCTCAGGGCCGCTGAAGCAGCCCGTTGTTCTATATTTTCAACAACAATATAAGCAAGTGGCTCTTCTTGAGCCAACTTTTTTACTAATGAGGTCATTATGCTTTCGTGCCCATTAGATTCAGGACACTGTTCTAATAAAATATGAAGAGGCTTAGTCTGTGTATCAAAATACTTTTCAAGGATGCAGGCACTGTATGAATAGCGCTTAAGGACCTGTATAAAATCCTCTACCTCTTCTTCTTCTCGCTCTCTAAAAGCATTTAAATTGTGAGCATCAAAAAAGAGTATCACCTCTTTATCATCAAGTTTCCACTTTGAGCCTTCAACTACAACTCCCTGTATAAGATGCGGTGTAATAAGTGAAGTCATTATCAGTGAAAAAAGAGAAAACTTAGTCATGGAGTTACTCCCTTTATAGATTTTTATTATTTTACTTCTTTTCATAAAACAAGTTAGCACTGTGCTTTTTCATACCAAGGATCTCTTTTACAAGCTCTATACGGTGTTTTACATAAGTAAGCTATAAAAATCTTCTCGTTTTAAAGAACTGGTTGTTTTAACTCCAGGTTCAAAATTTCCACAACTACACTCTACTTCCGCATCTAATTGTCCCATTATCCTAGATTGAACATAAAGGCTATGCTTCGCTCCTGCTAGTAACACTATTTTCCTTTCTGATGAAATAGATAGTACACGATGAAACGCGTATAAATCGATAATACGGGAAAAGAGCTGATGGATTATTTTTCCTAACTTTTCAAAATAAGGAGGAATGCCATCTGAAGAAAATCTATCAAGTACTCCTATGAAATTCTCATGTAAAGGAACTGCATGAGTACTTATCTCCTGTAACATTCCATTATAGATGTACTCTATAATTTCCATTTTATCTTCATGAATAGCCTTTACTTTATCTGAGGAAAGCACATAAGCGTTATTTAGATGAGACATAATACGCTCATATTCATCTAACACATCATAGAGTGTGACCGACTCATGATAAAAAGTATTAGTAGCTGAAGGACGGTAATTGAACGAAGCCGTGCCTATCCTATCATAGTCTCCTATTACATCGCTCAGGGCCCCTGAAGCAGCCCGTTGTTCTATATTTTCAACAACAATATAAGCAAGTGGCTCTTCTTGAGCTAACTTTTTTACTAATGAGGTCATTATGCTTTCGTGCCCATTAGATTCAGGACACTGTTCTAATAAAATATGAAGAGGCTTAGTCTGTGTATCAAAATACTTTTCAAGAATACAGGCACTATACGAATAGCGCTTAAGAATCTGTATAAAATCATCTACCTCTTCTTCTTCTCGCTCTCTAAAAG
>JACDFK010000041.1 GCA_013815795.1 Candidatus Babelota bacterium
GCAGTTCTAAGTTTCTCTTAATTGTGCACATCCGACAATATATTTTTTTCACCTTTCTATGCAACATCAAAAAAAGCAGCAAATAGAGCATTAATTTAAAAACAACAGTTATTTTCTCGAACATATACAAAAAAGCAACACGCAATTAAAGGAGGTGCCATCTTTAAAAACCTCAGTAAAGATCCTTCTTTTCTTTTTTTCTCTGTTCCGGGCAGAAAAACTCGTATGTTCCTAGTAACAATCAAGGACAAATGATTCATTATAAAAACAGTTTCATATCCCCAACTATAAATAACTGAAAAGCGCCGTAACTCTGTATACTATTTTAGAGCCTTACACTAGACCTAGCTTATACAGACACAGAGAGTTACTGCATTCTTTGTTAAAAAGGCATATGCATTAACTTAACAACTACTAAGCATCCAACGGTTCAGGTTTACGGTGCTCAAAAAATGTGCTTGAAGAGAATGCTCTATACTCAAATAAAAGAAGGCGTGCCATTGCCCAAGCAAAAATTTTTAGTGCCATTCAAAAACTTTACGAGCCTTTCACCCTTTACCGGTGCATTGTGCCACCAATGTAAAGAGTTTACTTTTAAAAAGCATGAATAATAATTTATTGTTTTAATGAATATTGACCAGCCTTAACCATGCTAAGTGGTTACAGCACGGGAAACCCTTGTACGTAAGAGAGCCTTAAACTATAACCATTAAATGTAGTATCTTTTACCTGAGGATACTAAATCTCTTTTTCACTACTTACTAAAAAAAAAGCGTAGGTTTTCTTAGACCCTTACAAGACGATATGCTCTACATTCCTATAAGCAGGTAAACTTATAAAAAAAATTAGACATTATTAATAGATACTTTAGAGAACTATACTTTACTGTCCTCTGTAAAATTACTATTTTTACTGCACCTTTACCTCGAGCAGTAATTCACATTTTCTTGCCACTTATAAAACAAAAAGTAGTTCACGATACAAGGAACCCATTCAATAAACTAAAAAAAGAGGAAGCCTGTTGTATGGCAGGCTTCCTCTTACGATAATATATTAAAATATTATTCAGGTACTTCTTGGAAACACTCAACCCGGTCATCTACTTCCCACGTATCAAAACCATCTACAAGGAATGCGCATTCAAACCCTGTATGTACTTCTTTAACCGATTTACGGTCTCTTTGAAGCCCTTTAATGTTTCCTTCTCCGACTTTTTGTTTTCCTCGCCAGATTAAGACTTTCCCATCTCTTATAAATCTTCCAGTTTTAACTTGAGCACCGGCAATAATTCCCAGGCCTTTAATATCAAAAACTTTCAATACAAGAGCTTCACCTATCTTTTTAGTTATCATTTTAACTGGTTTACCAGATTCTAAAAGACGCTCGACATCTTCTATGAGCTTATAGATAATATCAAAGCTCTGTATGACAATTCCTTTTTTTTGTACTATAGGCTGAGCATTGGACTCGACCTTAACATGAAATCCATAAATATAGGAGCCAGTATCAGCTGCAAGCATAACATCACTCTCTGAAATATCTCCTACACCCGAAAAGAGAATCGAAGCCTTTTTGTAGTCCGATTTTATTTTAGATATAGCATTAACCACTGCTTCTCGAGATGAAGCATTATCTGTCTTAATAATCAGATTGAGTTCCGACTCCCCCTCTTTTCGCGCATAACCCATTTCTGGACGTACACGAGGTTCAAGAATCCCTTTTTTCATAACTTCTTGTGTTACTACTTCAAAAAAGTCTCCTGCTTGTGGAAGCTCTGAAAACCCAGAAATTTGAACTGGCATAGAAGGGTAGATTTCAGTTACACGTTTACCATAAGAGTCAACTAATGAACTAATTTTTCCCCATGTATTACCAGCATGAAAGTAGTCGGTTACTTTTAAAATTCCATGATGACAAATTACAGTTGCTACAGGTCCTCGTCCTTTTTCAACTTTGGACTCGAGTACATATCCTTGAGGTGGCAAAGAGAGATTAGCTTTTAGATCTAATAATTGAGCTTGAAGTACAATAACTTCTAGTAACTCGTCTATTCCAGTTCCCAGTTTTCCTGAAATTGGCATACAAACCGTTTGTCCACCCCAATCTTCAGGAACAAGATCATGCTGAGCCAACTGTCTTTTTACCACTTCAACTTGAGCAGGAGTTGCTTTATCCATTTTATTTAGAGCAACAATAAGTTGAATTCCCGCTTCCTTTGAACGCTTTATCGCTTCTACAGTTTGAGGCATAATTCCATCATCCGCTGCAATAACCAAAATAGCAATATCTGCAACTCGAATTCCCCGAGCTCTCATTAACGAAAAAGCTTCATGACCAGGAGTATCTAAAAAGACAATATTGCCATGACCTGTTTTAACTTCATATGCTCCAAGATGTTGAGTTATCCCACCCTTTTCCTTTGCAGCAACGCGTGTTTTTCTAATGAAATCAAGAAGAGTGGTTTTCCCATGATCTACATGACCAATAACCACAACAATAGGAGAACGTTCTTTCCAGGTTCCTTCAGTTGCTACTTCCTTAGAGGTATGGCTTGGAGCAGCTTCAGGTTTTTGTTTTTCAATAATTTTAATACCGTAATGACGAGCTAAACTTTCTACTACTTTTTCAGCAAGAGATTGATTTTTTGCAGCGACAACTCCTTGCTTGAGGAGTGTTAATATTACTTCACCAACGGGCTTGTATATTTTTTCTGAAAACTCTGCTACGGTCATTCGATCTATAACGATTTCAGGCTCTTTCCCTCCAGGGGTAATTATAGGTTTTTCAATCACCGGTTCTGAAACTATGCCATTCTTTTTGTAGCTATAATCTGGTTTAGAACCTGAGTGTGATTTAGATGAATGTGATTTATTTTGTGTTGTTGATTTTTTTTCAATTTTCTTAATGGGTTCACCCTTTTCTTGTTTTAATTCTGGCGTGGATGCCTTTGTTTCCTATAATGGCAAGAGCTTCATCGGAACTACCGCACTACTTGTAAGTGAAAATCCATGCTCCATAAGCATGCCAAGAAGCTCTTTATTCGAAATTCCTAGTTTTTTCGACAACTCCTATACGCGTAGGTTCATTCAACAAACCCTTCCTCATCACTATCGTTTTCCTCCTCAAATAAACTATTGGCTTCGTTTTTAACCAAGTGGAGCTGCATACCCACTAACTGAGAAGCTAAAGCAATGTTTTGCCCCATTTTTCCAATAGCGACTGATCGCTGGTCATCGTCGACCCATACGTTAGCATTATTATCATCAATCAGTTCAACTCTATTTACCTCAGCAGGCTTTAAAGCATTTTTAATTAACTCTTCAAGAGAGCTTGTGCCCGCAATAATATCGATTTTTTCAGTCCCTAAGCCGATTGCTTTAATACGTGCACCGCCAACTCCGACACACGTTCCCACAGGATCTATATTTTTATCATAAGAGACAACTATTAATTTAGTTTTATAATCAGGAATTCTCACAATTTTTTTAATTTCAACTAATTTCTCGTAGATTTCAGGAACCTCAAGTTCAAAGAGTTTTTTTACGAAGTCGGCTGAAGATCTATCTAAAATTAACTGATTTTCATTACGAGGTTCTAATAAAACTTCTTTAAGAAGAGCACGAATCGAATATCCAACGATACATTTATCGCTCGAAACGGAAAGAGATTTAGGCAAAAAAGCAAAAGTGTCGTTAATCTTCACCGTTACTCCATGGCGTTCACACTTATTGATTATGCCATGAACAACAGTACCTTCTTTAGTCTTGAATTCATTATACACAACAGCATACTCTATTGCTCTGATTTTTTGAGCAATAACCTGTTTAGCTTTAATAATTTCTATTCTTCCTATTGGTCCGTCAAAAGGGATAGCCAAAACATCCCCCATCTGAGCATTTTCACTATAAGTTCTAGCTTTTCTTAAACTTATTTCTACTTCATCATCTTCAACAGGTTGAACTACTTTTTTATCAACAAAAACCTCTATTTCATCGGCTTTTTTATTGTAGCTTACAGAAAGGCTAAGGCCTGGATATCTTTTATTATAGGCAATGAGCATTCCATCACAAATGATAGTGCTTAATATGGAGCGATCAAGGCCTTTTTCTTCAACGAGTTCGTCTATTACTTGGGAAAGTTTCACAATGATTCCTTGATTATGAAATTACTGAATAAGTTCTTATTAATTATAGCAGATTTCTACAAAAAGGAAAATTTTAAAAAGGGTCATGTTTAAGTAAAAAAAAATCTATCTTTCCATTTTGAAATCATGTCTTATATCTTTAATTAAACTAATATTTATAATTAGTAATAATAGGTAAGAGCTATACGCGTGGATAACTTTTATTTTATGGTAAGAATAGACAATCTAGAAGCCAGCTTTTATAAAAAAATGGGATGGTTATAACTGGTGAATTAAGTGTGGATAACATGTGGATAACTTTCAAAAAAATAAAAGTATCCACACTTAATTCAGAGGTAAATCACATGATTTTCACATCTTATTCACATATAAAATTTCAACTTATTTACAAACTTGCATTATCAATCAGTTTTAGCTTGCATTATCAATCAGTTTTAGAAAGATAGGTTCGGATAAGCGCCAGATCCGCAAGCGAGTCGTTTAATTTGCTTCTATTTCGTAGCAAATAGGCTGGATGGTACGTAGGAATAAGTAGTATTCCGTCTTTATACTCAAGAGGGGTCCCGCGCACCTTGGTTATAGATAGTTTTGCTGACATAAGGGTATTAAGAGCTACTGATCCTAAGGCACAAATGATACGGGGCTTTATTATTTTGATTTGATTGTAAAGAAAGAGGCTGGTGCATGTTGATATTTCAAGGGGAAGAGGGACTCTATTATTAGGTGGCCTACATTTTACAATACTCGTTATAAATAGAGAGTTTCTTTCAATACCTACTTTTGCTAGCGCTGTGTCTAAAAATAATCCACTTTGCCCTATAAAAGGTCTTCCTTCGAGATCTTCTCTTCTTCCAGGTGCTTCTCCAATAAGAAAAAGTTCTGCATCAACATTTCCTTCTCCAAATACTACTTTATTTCTTCCTAAGGTACCCAAAGGACATTCTTGGCATTTCCTATAAGGCCTATATAAAGCATCAAGGAGTTCTTGTTTAGTAAGGTGTGCTGCCATAAGAAACTCCTTTTAAAGTCTTAGTAGGTGCGATGATGATTACACAAAGAGATGAAATAAGCGACAGATAGGACAAAAAGGATTTTATTAGCATATACACTGCTGGCACTCCTTTTGTCTAATAATTATGTATAATTTTTCGTAATTATTAACTAATTATATACTTTCTTAAAAATTTGAGCCAATGTGTTTTTTTTGTAGCGAAAACATTTCTAAAATAGGAGTTGTGAATAATATATTCCGGAAAATAGATAGAGATACCGCGTGCTTTCTGTAGATTTTTGCCTACCGCATTTGCTTTTACCATGGTGTGCATAATAGTTCTTCCTTCAAGAAGTAACTTCGTAACATGTTCTATAAAAAACAGAGTAGATTCTTGTGTTTTTAAGGTACAGTTCGGAAGAGCCAAAAGAAGATTTTCATAGAAATTATCTATATCGATATAAGTGGGCTCTTTAAAATAGGTACAGTTATTTTTATTTCTGCTTTTTCGTAAAGCTGCTTTAACAGATTTGTTTTCTTGCTGATCCAGACCAAAAATAAGCGATAAAGCCAATGTATCGATATTTCTCTCTAGTTGTTCACAAAACTGTACATCTATAGCACAATGAGTATAGTCTTCTGTAATTTTTCCATATGTTTTTTGAAATGCAGAAACACAATGGGAAGCAAACAATTCATCGCACGTCATTCTTTTTGAAAGAAGAGGTTCTAGCATTAGATCATAGTTATATCCTGTTCCTAATACAACTTCTTGTGAGCCTACAAAATAGTCGATTGAATTATGGAAACTAGAAAACACATCTATTCCTGACATTAAACATGCATCACACGCAAGAATGGAGAACTTTTTTTTAAGTATCTTCGTAGTTGCTACATGAAGGACACGCGCAAGTTTTTTTATAGTTAAATAATTACCGGAAGAGTCATCAAAGCAGATTCCTTTTGTTTTATTCTCATAGGGTGACCCTTGAGTGATGAAGTCTATAAATCCTCGAGATCTTTCAAGCTCTATAAGATTTTTTTTGTTATTGAAATGAAACAGTTCAGAAGGGTTAAGTGCTTTTATTATAGAAGGCTCTATTCCTCCTGTTCCATGATTCCATATTACAAGGACAACTTTTTCTGCAGGCCAGGTAGTATAAGCTGTTCGAATCGTCTCAATAAGAGAGTTTTCATCGCCGCTATCAAGATACTCTTGTGAACCGACAAACTGAATATTTTTATTTTCTATAAAAAACTGTTTAGTTTCTGCGTTTCTATCAGGTTTTTTTAGATCAAGGCGTACAAATATTTTAACATGGTCCGAAGAGGTGTTGGCTTGCAGCTGTTTAATGTTTCTACCGGCGTACGGATAGAGATCGTTTCGGGCAGCCATAAATACAATAAACAGGACACTTTGGTCTGTGGTGCTCGCTTGGATGCCATAAGACATCATGCTAAAAAAAATAATAAGCAATCGATTACGAGTGCCACTCATAAATTCCCCCTTTTTAGTTACAATATTCATTTTAGAATTTTATTTAAGGAGTATTCAAGATTTTTTATAAAATCTTTGTATTTAAAATTTAAGAGACTGCAGAAGAAAATTTATATTTGATTTTTCGAAAGAAGCATGTGGTGTGATAGAGGTTAAAACTTTAAAAAGGTACGAAAAACTTACTTAAAGTCGAAAAGGGCTTTTAAGTAGAAAATGTTTTTTGGCTAGAATGTAGAGAGGATAGAATGAAGATAGTTACTGCGGGGACAAGCATTCCTGATAGAAATATGCTTTTATTATATGATTTGTGGAACTACCTTTTCTTCATAAACCCACTATGTTTTTGGCTACGTTAACGGAGATTTAAAAAGAGGAGAACCATTGATGTGTACTCAATGTGGAGTTGATCTTAGTAAAGTAGCGGAAATTACTATAAATTTTAACGGAGTAGAATTGCAGAAACAACACGTGCGGTTGTTTTTATTCTTATATATAAAAGTTAAAAAAAGAATTTCGGTATCGATTTGCGCTGCTTTAGTAGCCCTTAGTTATTTTAACAATACTATAATTGATGCAAGAAAATGACTATTAGTTGAAAAATAAATAAAAACGGGTACACTGAAAATTATGAATAGCATTGATATTTTCTCGGGGGTTTTAGTGCGTTATTTTAAAAAGATTTATTAAAATTTAATTATAAGGATATGAACTATGGCTCTATCAATAAAAAGTTATATAGGTGCGGCACTTATTGTTTTTTTTGTTTCTCCATTCATTAATACTATGGATTCACTCACTATGCAGAGCGAAGAAGAATATGAGAATAATTTGAAATATGACGAAGTATACCGCGAGATGGTAGGTATTAACAGCGTGCTTAACTCTACAATTTTGACTGAAAAATATAGGGATTTACTTCGAAGCCGATCGTTGGACTTGGGTGAAAAAGTTTATCGGCTTTTGTATGAAGAGGCCGAAGGGATATATAATTCGATTTTATACGCGAAAAAACTGATGGATTCAATTGATGAACTATATAAAAATAAAAGTTTATCTAAAGAAGAAGAGAAAAAACTTTTAAGTGCAAAAAAAGTATTCAGAAAGGTTCTTGGTATAGAATTACGGTTGTATAAGATTACTCTTCAAATCTTTGACGGAATGCAGACATTACTATACAACCATCGGTTAAAGCAAGCTAGAGAAGAGATCGACTTAATCGACGAGTTACTTAAAAAACTCACCCTACCAACATCGGTTGGAGAATCGCTTTTGCCTCGAAAAGAGGATCTGCTTAAAACCATTATCCTTTTTGAGACCAAGGAAAAAGAGGTTATAGTGAAGAAAAATAAAGTTTTGTTATTAATAAAAGACTGCGAAGTTCAGGGGGGAGAAACAGATGAAGATCTAGATAATCTTGAAGTAAATTATCTAGATAAAGATACTCATGAGTTAGCCTGTTCACTACAATAAAAGTGTTCATTTTAAACGATGAAAGTTAAAGCCAGGGGAGTTCCGTTAGAATTATCTTTTATAAGCAAAGATACTATCTTAGAGAAAAACTTGTCCTCTGAGTAAGTAGTACAGGTTAGAGCAGTTACATATAGATATCAGAATTAAAAAAATAGTTGAGACTTTCTTGTGAAGTGGTTTAATACTCACTATGTTTCTTTTTATTGAGCAGAATGCTTCTTGTAAAGCTATTAGCATTTAATAATACATGAAAATTAATATAGTTTTAATTCTGAGGCGCACTGAGATGGGGTCTGAAATCGTGATAGGGACGTTCAAAGAAGATTTTAAAGTACTGTTAGTAGGAGAATTAAAATTATGAGTAGTAAAATAAAAATATATATACACGGTTGTTTGATCTTTTCTTGCCTGCAGTCGGTTCTGTGTGCTATGGAGCCAATGAGTAGGCCAGGTCAAGAAGAGCAGGGCAATAATTTAAAAGAAGAGCTACAGGAGGTTGCTGTGATTACGGCCTTACTTAAATCTTCCACAGACGAACTAATTAAAGATTCGATTCACTTCAAGCCAGAGAATGAAGAACTATTCTTAACGGCGCGATTAAAAGTCTCTAAGGTTACTGTTAACCTTTTAGAAAAACTCGAATTAACGTATAAATGTCGTCAAAAATTCACAAGAAAAGAGATTGAACGGATAGATGCGTTGCTTAAAAATCCAACTGTAGCTATAGAAGTTAGAAAATTGCTTCAAACTCAAAGGGTTGACTTATTTAAAACACTTAAGTTGCTTGAAGAGAAGAAAAAAGAGAGTTATGTGAGGCTGATTGAGCTGTATAGAAAAGAAAATTTATTATATAGTAAGATTTTACTGCTAAATAAAGCGGTGGAACAAATGGAAGAAGATAAGCCAGATGGGGTTGAAAAAGGTGTAAATCAAAAAAATTTAAGTGAAGATTACCTTGATAAAGAAACTAATGAGTTAACCTGTTCAATACAGTAGAAATATGCTAGGCAATATCAGAGTAGTAAAGCTTAGTCGGGATGTATACTGATGTGGTGTACGGAATAGTAATATATTATTTTAAAATAAGTTTATTGAACAATTCTTTGTAGGAGAATAAAAATTATGGTTGGATTAATAAAAATATATATATACGGTTGCTTGATTTTTTTTCTTATGCCGTCGGTTCTGTGTGCTATGGAGTCACTGAATACGCCAACGAAGGATTTCTTGTTTAGTCAAGCAGAGCATCTTAAAAATTTTAACCAAGTGACTCAGAAGATCCTGAGTATGACAGAATTCCTTAAAAATTGTGCTTTATCTATAGACGGGTCAAAGGCAGTTGATAACGGGCAATTGGTTTTTTATGAAAGTACCCTTGGGCAATGTGTACAGGAGCTTGATGAATATCATTATTTTCTTACTAGTGAGATAGAAAGAATGGCGTTTTCTATAAGGGAGTTAGCAAAAGAGTGCGCAGCTTTATCTGAAGAGAATAAAAAACTACTTTTAACTCAAAGAGATGGCAGAAACTTACTTTTAGATCTACGATTACGCATAGGCGAAGTTATCATGGTATTTTTTGAAACTCTAGAATTAACTTATCTATGTCATTTGACCGTCATCAAAAATAAGATCGAGCGGATTGATGGATTATTTAAAAACTCAACTGACCCAAAAGAAACTAAAATATTGCTTTTAACTGAAAAAGAGGATCTGCTTAAAGCACTTATGATGCTTGAAGGTAATGAAAAAGAGATTTTATTGAGGAAGAATAAGATTATGATAGTAATAGAAGACTATAAACCGGATTTGGTAAAAACGGGTGAAAAACGAAAGAATCTAGAACTAGATAATCTAGAAGTAGAGTATCTTGATAAAGAAACTCATGAGTTAGGCTGCTCTCTACAATAAAAATATGCTATAAATGTCTTGGAATAAAACGTTCAATTGAAAGCTTCTACGTAATTGTTAAAAACACTCTTTATAATCTTCTAATGTAAACTACTGCTTTTTAGTAAATAATACTTCTTATCTGCGTCATCAATAGCTAGTGGCGTTGCATCGGTAGTTTAGGAATCGATTTCCTTGAGTATAGAGTCAGGAGTGTCATTTTAGAAGGAATATTATTTTTTTGTTAAAAAATAATATTTGAATAATAAATTAAAAGGGGTATGCTGATAAGTAGGGGCTGCTTAGATATTGTGTGTGAAGCCCCCATGCGATAACCGAGAAAACACTTATTAGAAAATTATTACAAGGATCTGAATTATGGCTATACCAATAAAAACATATGCATGTGTCGGGCTGATTATTTTTTTTGCGTCTCCTTTTGTAGGGGCGATGAACATGGCAGAGAAGCATGTAGAAGCAGGTTGTGTAATAGGTGTACAATCAGTTGAAAAACACCTTTTGGATATCGACCGGTTACTCAAAATTACAACTTTATCTGAAAAATCCAAGGCGTGGCTTCTAAGTCAAAAAGCTTACTTGAATTTTCGGGCTACTAAACCTCAACCAGAAGTAGAGAAGTCTTCTTCGACGGAGAATAAAATTCATATAATTGAAGAGATGGAAGAAAATAGTGAATACTCTAGACTATTAAAAGAAATTCCTCAAAAAATTGAACAGCTTGAAATATTACTTAAAAGTTCAATTTTCTCTGAAAATGCCAGAAGAGTTCTTCAGTTTCAAAAAGATGACTTGCAAACTCTTGTAGAGTCGGAGCGAGGGGAGAGACGGCTTAAAGATGAGACTTTGTGTGAAGAGACTCGAAAACTACTTTTAATTCAAAAAGAGGTCTTGCATCGTCTCATTGTCGCAAAGCAGGAGGATGAGGTTAAATGTTTCTATGAATATCGCTTTGAAGAAGCTGCACACCAAATGGAGCTATTCGACGATATACTTAAAGATTCAATATTATCTAAAGAAGCCATAGAAGTAGTTTTAACGTTAAAGGAGAAGTTAGCTGAAAGAACTCTAACTCTTCATAAAGAGTTAGAAGAGTTTTTGGCCAATAAAAAAAACAGTTCGCTCTTTAGGGAAGTTAGATCTACTAATGATGAAGAAGGTGAAAATCTGCACGATACAGTTGGTGATTATCTTGATAAAGATACTAGTGAAAAAAACAATCCGCTCATTAGAAAAGAAGTTAGATCTTCTAATGAGGCAGAAGGTAATAATCCATACGACGCAGTTCATGATTATCTTGATAAAGATACTCATGAACTGGGCTGTTCTATACAATAAATAAGAGGGAACAGGTCATTGTGCAAGAGAGTTTTCTTATGCAATGACCTTTTTTTTAATGTATGCGTAGAGATAAACCGTTATTTTTTTGAAGAAAGGAGCTTTACTTCATTAAACCATGCAAGTGCACCAGTAAGTCCAAAACTGAGCTGAAAGTCTAGAAAAAAAAGCTAAGCAGTATGCTGATAAGTAGGGGGCGCTTAGATCTTGTGTCTGAAGCCTCCATGCGATAACCGAGAAAAAACTTATTAAAAAACTATTATAAGGATCTGCATTATGGCTATAACAATAAAAACATATGCATGTGTCGGGCTGATTATTTTTTTCGCGTCTCCTTTTGCAGGGGCGATGAAGATGGCAGAAAAGCATGTTGAAGCAGGGTGTGTAAGAGTTAGACAATCACGTGAAAAATATATTCTGGAGATCGATCGGCTACTCAAAATTACAACATTGTCTGAAAATTCTAAAGCATGGCTTCTCAGTCAACAAGCTTACTTGAATGATATGGCAAGGAAATCTCAATCAGACCCCCAAAAAATTAACCCTCTTAAAAGATTTTTTAAAAATTCACCTTCCTCTGAAACGGCCAGAAGATATCTTCAATCTAAAAAAGATGACTTACAAACTTTTGTTGAGTTGGAGCGCGTGGAAAGAGGGCTTAAAGATGTAACTGTGTCTGAAGATGTTCGAGAACTACTTTTAATTCAACAGGAGACCTTGCATCGTCTCATTCTCGCAAAGATGGAGAATGAGGTTCTATTTGTGTATGAATATCGCTTTGAGGAAGCTTCACACGCGATGAAGCTGTTTGACGATGTACTTAAAGATTCAACATTACCTACAGAATTAAGAGACTGGGCTTTAATGTCACAAGAGAAGTTAACTGAAAGAACTCTTGCCCTTCATAAAAAGTTAGAAGAGTTTCTGGCGAGGGAAAAAATTAGTCCGCTCATTTGGAAACAAGTTAGATCTCATAATGATGAAGAAGGTGAAAATTCACATGAAGCAATTGATGATTATCTTGATAAAGATACCGATGAACTTGGCTGTTCTATACAATAAATAATAGTGGATGAGCCATTTTGCAAGAGAATTCTCTTATGAAATGGCCTGTTTTTTAATGCCTCCCTCTAAATGAACCGTTATTTTCGTGCAGAAACAAGTTTTACTTCATTAAACCACGCAAGCGCACCGGTAAGCCCAAAACTGAGCTGGAAATCTAGAAAAAAGAGCTGAAGAGGATTTATAAAAAGGATAATAAGCGTGGTGATTGAAAGAATGTGAAGTGTTTTAAAATCCAGGCTTTGTAGCGTATAGATTTTATACAAAATAAGTGTAATAAGTGCCCGATTAAACGATACACTTGGCCAGGTAAGTCCATGATAGATAAGAATGAATAGCAGTAAGAGTGCTTCCTTTAAAAAAAAGTGAACTGGTATAAGCCGTAAGAATATACTAAGAGTCGAGGCAATAAGAACTACATGAAGCCCGGAACGGGCTAAATAATGAACAATTCCCCAATAGGTACAGTAAGCACGTAGCTCTTTATAAAAACCGCTATCAGACAGCTTCTTTCCTAAAAACAGTGCACAGAAAAGACTATAACTGGCTGGCGATAAGGAATAAGAGAGTCTTTTAGTAATACGGTCTCTTAGATAAGCTCTCCAACGACCAAAACTATAACGCGGCCTTTTATGGAGCGTATAGTTTAATTTCACACAATACAAAGAAGCTAAAATCCCCTCTTTAAAGAGATACTGCCTGAAAGAGCTATTTTTGGGAGGCTTATAGGTGAGTGCTCGTAGAGTGATGATATCATCTACAAGGAGTTCAGGAGTGTCTATAACATTAATACGAAGATTTTCTGTAAAGGGGATATGAGTATCTTCTTTTTCTAAAGATGTAAGAGCTACCGTTAGTATTGTTTTGAATTTTGCTTTGGTGCATGTTTCTAGATCAATAACTCTTGCACATGCATTGAAAGGCTTCTTTGGTAGAACTTCATAAGATGCTTTATTGTGAGAGACTAACGACTCATACCGGTAGTAAGCACCCCCATAGGCTACTCCGCAGAGAACTGCAATAAGGTGTATATCCGTTTTCTTAAGGAAGAAAAGGAACTGGTATATACAAAGAAAGGTTACACTAATAAAGAGTAGAGACATGTTATAATGGCATGAGAGAATACCGGCACAACAGGCTACTGTTGCAAAAAAAACGGGGCTTAATGAAAGAGAAATAAAATGGTCTGTGAAATGATTTTTTAACGACACAATATGGTGGTCCTTTCATGGTAATCTATTTTTGATAGAGACTGTATCTAAAAGGAAATTAGTTGTCAATCATATAAAAATTTGTGTTTTTTTAAAAAATTTGTAAAAGAATTATTATGCTTTAGGGATAAGAAACGGTGTAGATTTTGAATCTGTGGAAAACTGTTTCAACGCCTTTACTACTCCGGTCTACACACCTCTTATCAGACCAGTTTTTTTAAGTAGCATATAAAACAATGTTTGTTATAGGGGAGACTAAAAAACTCTCTGGAAAAAACTAGATCTCTTTTTCTGTGCCTTCAATAAAGCTTTATAGAAGGACTTTTTTAAAAATGAGGTTTCTATTAAGGGGGGTTGATAGAGCTGCTAATGTGGTTATACGTAGTAGAATTTCTAAAACTCTGTGTCAATTGTCTAGTAAATTGAGCAAAATTTAATTATAATTGATTCATTATTGATTTTCTTTACTATAGGGGAGTTATGCGGTCTAAGCA
>JACDFK010000042.1 GCA_013815795.1 Candidatus Babelota bacterium
AAGTATCGGTTATGTATAAGCACTGCTTTGTAAGAAGCGATAGTTAAGGACTCGAAAATTTACTACAGTTCCTTCTTAGCTATGCAACGGGTCTTTAACTATTGCTATCTTATAAAATATCTTACTAGGAGTTGTCCTTTACCGTATTCTTCGGTTCTTACAAAATTCCACTACCAGAACTAAAAAATTTCTATCGTATGTAATGCTGGCATTCAAGGTGTCATCGGTTGCAATTATGTGTGAAAGCTCATTACTTATAAACATTTCCTTATTAACGTTACTCGATGCTTTGAGTCAAGGGACTGATGAGAGACTGTTATATATAAATCTAACGTAAGATAAGCAGGCATGCTAAAGTCTTATCTCATTATTATGACTATCCTTATTGAGTAAAATGTATTTTCCAATGCGGAAGACCTTAGTGTTCTAGGGCTTTGGTCATGCAATGGTGCCCATCTTCAATGGTAGAGAATGTAAATAGTAAAGAACTGTTTATTTTACGGTCTGCGTATGCACAATTTTTCTAAAAATACACGTAATGAAATCCTACGGTGATGTGTTGAATAGTACAAAGGGAGGTAGTGCATTTTATTATGAGAGACGTTGCTTTTTGAAGTTAAAGAATTAGTAATAGATTTTCTTTAAGCCAGAGCTCAAGCAAAAGCTTTGAATAGTTCAAAATAATTTGATGTCCTTTGTAATAATTAAATGTTCGATTTTTCAGCTAGTAGTTATGAAAGTCATAACATTAATAATTACGTGGCTATGTGTGATAACAAAGTCGGTGATTGTGTTGTTGCTTTTTTTGAAGAAGATCGAGAAAATAACTGTTGTTTTCAAATTAATGCTCTATTTGCCGCTTTTTTTGATGTTGCATAGAAAGGTGAAAAAAATATATTGTCGGATGTGCACAATTAAGAGAAACTTAGAACTGCTTGATAGGTACCTTTGCTTTTTATAGCTATTTTTCTCTCCCTTAAATAGTTATAGAAGTATCGGTTATGTATAAGCACTGCTTTGTAAGAAGCGATAGTTAAGGACTCGAAAATTTACTACAGTTCCTTCTTAGCTATGCAACGGGTCTTTAACTATTGCTATCTTATAAAAATCCTCCATTATGATCTTTCTTATAAAAGCTGAGAGAATTAGTATCTTAAAAGCTAAGTGTAAGTATCAAGATATCTCCTTAAATTATTATGCTTAAACTTCCTTTCCTTCTTTAAACCTACTATTAGTCTGTTTGCAAATAGCATTGTGCTTATTCTATTACTGTATTTAGTGTATAATGCACGTTTATTGATAAATCCTTATAAGTTTATTTTTTTGAGTTACCCAGTTATAGATAACCGTAGTTTTATCTATATGTAATAATGCCCATGAATTTTGTAGGAGATTCGTTGGCACTCGAAAAAAAATTTAGTGTGGTTATTGCTGATGTGCTCTGAAAGCGACGCAAAGGTTCATTATCATACGATAAAAATTCTTTTTTTGATGCTTTATACAAAAAATCATGGTTTTTTGCTATATCCCATTAACAAAAAAATGAACACACGTGAGTGTGCAGATTTATAAGCGGAAAATAAGAGTAGTAATTTTTTCGTTGCTTTTTTGTTTATGTCCAAAAAAATAACTGTTGTTTTTAAATTAATTTTCTATTTGCTGCTTTTTTTGATGTTGCACAGAGATATAAAAAAAATATATTGTCGAAAGTGCACAGTTAAGAGAAACTTAGAACTGCTTGATGGGTACCTTTATTCTTTATAGCTATTTTTCTCTCCCTTAAATAGTTATAGAAGTATCGGTTATGTATAAGCACTGCTTTGTGAGAGGCGATAGTTAAGGACTCGAAAATTTACTACAGTTCCTTCTTAGCTATGCAACGGGTCTTTAACTATTGCTATCTTATAAAATATCCTACTATGAGTTGTCCTTTACCGTATTCTTCGGTGCTCTTTACTATAAGCCGATTTTGCATATTTCAACAGTTTGCAAACGGCTTTATCTTATCCCATCCTAATCTTCCCTCTACACCTCTCTAAAAGGAACAGGCTTCCATTTTTAGTTGCGCGTAGTATAGAATAAATTTATGTAGCAGCAATCTTTTTTATTACTTAAATTTCCTTATGGGTTTAAGAGAAAATGAATTTACAGCTTACTAGTTTTTAGAGTGCATGAAGAAAATAGTAGTAGTTTCTTTTGTTGTAGTGGGATAATGGGGGTTGTAAGTTGTAAGTATAGTACATTTTAAAACCTGATTAGTGTCCTGAGTTTTATATTGAAAATAGAAAGCAACTAGCGCTTTGGAGTAGATTTTAAAGGATTTTGATGTTTTAGTGGAAAACCCACTATCTCGAAGCAAAAAAATGGCGGTACAAAGATTAGGAAAATAAGTTTTAAGGGTTTTTAAGCAGTAAGTATGCCATTGATTCGGTGTTGCTTTTTTGTATATGTTCATAAAAATAACTGTTGTTTTTAAATTAATGTTCTATTTGCTGCTTTTTTTGATGTTGCACAGAGATATAAAAAAAATATATTGTCGAAAGTGCACAGTTAAGAGAAACTTAGAACTGCTTGATAGGTACCTTTGTTCTTTATAGCTATTTTTCTCTCCCTTAAATAGTTATAAAAGTATCGGTTATGTATAAGCACTGCTTTGTAAGAGGCGATAGTTAAGGACTCGAAAATTTACTACAGTTCCTTCTTAGCTATGCAACGGGTCTTTAACTATTGCTGTCTTATGAAAATATGTTTTCTCAGTTCATTGTAAGGTGGTTACTGTGCCTACATACTACACGTATAGATGTTTAGTAACAATTTTTCAAATTCTTTTTTAATTAAAACCGTCACTATTTAAGTAAACAGTATGCCCAACAGGTAAATCAATTTAGGGTAACAACCTTCTTTAGAGTTATGAATTTTTTATCAATGAGCGTAAAACTTCGATATTTCTAGCAGAGTCTTCTAGTTCAGCCATGGGAGTTTCTATGATTTTAGGGATATGTGTTAATCTCTCGTCATTCATGAGCAAAGTAAATGCTTCAAGTCCAATCGTTCCTTTTCCTATATCTTCATGTCTATCAACCCGAGAACCTCTTTCTTTTTTTGAATCGTTCATATGAATCGCTTTTATATTTGTTAGGCCTAGAAGAGAATCAATCTCATCTATAGTTTTTTGATAGGAGGCTTTCGTAGAGAAGTCATAACCTGATGCCCACAGGTGACATGTATCAAGGCAAAAACCTATTTTTTCGGGATAGCTGCTCTTGTTTCTTATTGAAGCTAAATGCTCTAGTTTATAGCCCACTTGGCTACCTTGGCCTGCCATATTTTCCAATGCAATCGTTGTACTGGTTTCTGTGCTTTCAAAAACTTCGTCGATTAGTTCACTGATCTGATTTATACACATTGAGGGATCGATTGATCCGGATCCAGGATGTAAAACTAATGTAGTAATAGAAAGAGTTTCGCAATGAGCAAGTTCTTTGTATAATGCCTCTTTAGATTTTTTAACTGTTTCTACTGTTTGGGAGCCTAAGTTGATTAAATAGCTCGCATGTACAACGCATTCAGTGATTCCCGTTTTCTTTCGTGCTATAGCTACATCGTCAACAGTTTTTTGCGTTAAGGGATTCATTGCCCATTGTCGATTGCTATGAGTAAAAATTTGGATAGCAGTACATTTTATTTCGGCACCTCGGTAGAATGCTTGATCAATGCCCCCCGCTATTGACATATGTGCACCTAAAAGGGGTGTTTTAATACTTCTCATTAGGCGATTTCCTTCCTTAAAGTGTGAGTTATGATTGTTTTCTTTCTCTAGTGTTACTTTCATAATTTTATTATGGGATCACCTGTAGATAAAACACGAAGAGAATTACAAGCTTTTTTTATCTTACACTATTTATCTTACACTAACTGCAGACTTCATAGTAGCTCTTTTGAGAGAGTTAGGACTATTTTTGAAAATAGCTGTTTTATAAAAAACACTATGAGGTTCATGAGCAGAACTTATCCTTTCGACGTTGTATAAAAGCTTCATTATCTTCGCTCTTCGTGTGCTCATATAATAATGCGTTTTATTGGAGCAGCCAAAACAAACGATGCTAAACAGGATATAGTATACTTTCGTCTTCATCAGTAACCTAAGAACATACTTTGATTATCCATTTATAAAGGAAGGAAGACGTTCATTACGTATAAAAATGCAAAAACATTAAAACAATTATGTTAAATGGGGCATTTTCCTTGACAGTATTGCACAATGAAGTTATAAATAAAAAGCGTTAAGCTAAAATACGGCATAATGCAGAGATATATTAGTGCCTTTGTATTAAAATAGGTGCTCTTATAGAAAAATAGTTAAAAAAAGGTGGTTTTATTTACGTCAATAAAATTATTCATAAAGACTTTCACTATAATAAAAGCGAGAAATGTTCTTAAATAGATAAGTAATGAAAGCACTTTATTAAATTTATTAACTATGTTCACGTTGTTCCAAAGCGGGGTTTTTTATGAACAGGCGAAGAGGCTTGTGTTCACTGGTATTATTTTTTAGTGCCGGTTTAGGTGTTGCTGTTTGTATGAATGTTTCTGCTCAAGAAGAGCCAATTCTTGCGTCGGAAGAGGAATATATTGATGATCAAGGTGTTCTTAAGAAAAAGAATATCCCAATTATTAAAAAACAAAAAAAAATTCTTAAAACAGGAATTACACATGACGGGTTCTTTGTAACTCCCCGAAGAGATGAAGATTCTAATCCCAGTGGCAGTGTAGAAAGCAACGAAAGAAATAGTAAAGTAAAGTCTACAATAATAGTGTCAGACGTTCCTGCAGCAAATGGTGTGCTTAAACTTCCCGATACGGCTGCTCCAAAAGATTCTCTTATGAATAAAGAGACTGAAACTGAAGAAAAAAAAGAAGACACAAAAGCAAAATCTACTGATGATGCAGATTCTTCTAGTAAAGATAAGGATTCGGAAAAAAAAGATACAAAAAAAGACGACGTCCCAAAAAAAGCTTATTTAATTTATAATCCAGGTAATAGTGAATTCAAGTTTGGAGTAAAACTTCGTATTCCTGAGTTCTTTTATGGAAAAAATCTTCGTCTTTTGAATGATAATAATCCTACAGATCAAGTAATCTATTTTAGACACACAGCAGATTTTAATTTGGAATATCGTTATAGATGTCCAAATGCTGAACGAGAAAGTGTGTATGCAAAAATGACTATCCGAAACAAAGGTGTATGGGGAGATCCAGAGTCTATTGCATATACTACAACTGCTCCTATTAAGGAAGTTGACGCGGTTTTTGGGGAGCATAAGCATGGTATTCCACGGCATATTTTGTGGCTACGTGAGTTATGGATTCAGTTATCGATTAATGATGTGTTCAACCTTCCCTTTTGCAATGAACATACTATCACATTTGGAGCATTTCCTTTTGAATTAGGACGGGGAATTGCATTGGGAACAGCATATGCTTCCGATCCAAGTGATATTGGTTTCTTTTCAGAATATTCGGTTGATCAGTATGCCTTTGGAGGGAAAATTTCCGGGGATATTATAAAGGATAGATTAGTCTATGATATTTACGGTGCTCTTTTAGATTCTAAGGCGAATGCTTTTGATCAGGTTAACTTAAGGACACGAGGCCAACAGTACGGACATAGACAAGATCAAGCTCGAGGGTTTGGAATAGTAAACTATGTAATTGCAGGACGGCTTAAGTGGCATCCTTTAATGGGAAATGAAAAAGCAAAAATACGTTTAGAACCTTATGCTTTGTATAATCGAAATCCTGAACAAAGAATAGAGTTTCTAGGTGATGCCCAAAGCGACCTCTTTACTTTAGGGATTGCAGGAGATTATGAGTTTGGAAACTTTGAATGTGGGTTCGATACAGCATTTAATTTAGGACATCAAAGAGTTTTTGGCTGGGATAGTAATACTATTCAGCTTAGTAACATTAATGGAGTTGTTTCTGTTAATAATACTCGTGTAAAGCAGGCGCCTTTGGGAGAAGTTCCTACGCAAAAGTCTCCTTCAGCATTAAAAGTTACCCCAAATCAAACTATTATAAACTTATCTCCTCAGGCTCAAAGTGAAAATGGTCAAATTATTGGATCGAATGACCTCGGGACACTCATTAATGATACTAATCGTTTTTCGGATGAGTATATTAATAAGTATCGTGGCTTTATGTTTGTATATGATATGGGATATTTTATTTCCAAGCCAGATATTAAAGTGTGCGCTGCATTTGGGTATGCAAGTGGTGATGCAAACCCTAATAAAGATGAAGAATTTGCGGGCGATAGCCAAATTGATGGAGAATATGAAGGATTTATTGGGCTTCAAGAGACCTATTCTGGTACGCTGGTAAGGAGTGCTTTCTTATTGAGTGGATCAGGAAAAATTCCAAGACCACTTTCTTTCCCTTCGGAAGAAGTATCGGATCCTTTTGCGACTTCTGTTTCTCGGTTTACAAATCTTGTATATACCGGTGTGAGTGGCTATTATAGGCCCAGTTGGAGCACTCGAAAATGGAGCTTTAACGTTAACTTACTCGGATACTGGACCGATTTTTCCTCGCCATTTTTCGATGCAAGAACCGTCCAAAATTCACTTAACCGGTTTGCTCGTAACTTTCTTGGAACTGAAGCAAACGTTTTTATAGAAGCTCAGCTTATTGAAGATCTTCGATTCTTTACCATTGCGGCGCTCTTCTTCCCAGGAAGCCATTATCGGGATATTAGAGGAAGGCCTCTTTCAAAAGCGCAACAATCATTTTTAGATAATGTTGATAAAACGGGAATTATAAATAATAGAGTACCTCTTTTAGGTGCAGACAAATCATATTTTGTAAATATGGGACTGGAATATCGTTTTTAAACGGTAAGAAAAATGCCTTTTAAAGATAGACAAAGAAACTAAACATGAAAAATAGTTGATGCCATCATAAAGAGTTTTTATGATGGCATCACGTGCACAACAAAGGGTATATTAGTTACCGTGAAAAAGAAGCTCTTAGTAGGTAGGTGAAGAAAATACTGTAACTATATTTCTCTTCCTCAAATGCTTTTGTTTTAATGAGTCGTATTTTAAATAAATGATGGAACTCTGGCTTTCTCAGTCAAGGGGAGTGTATTATAAAGATATACAGTGAAGAATAGTGCATTTAAAACACCGCTTTTTTCTTGTCTTTATTATTAATGGTAACACTAAGCATGTTGTCTAATATTCCGATAAGTTTTACCTGTAAGCTTATACCAGCTGTGTACAATAATTTAATAGTCGGTAAACTTAACACTATAGACTTACTATATTAAATTGAAAATATTGGATCGAAAGTTAACCATGAACAAATCTATTTTTTGCATACTTTTTATAAGTGTGTTCTGTATACAATTTATGTATCCTGGGCAAGGGGAATTCAATCTCTTTAATGACACAGATGAAATCGTTTATATTCCTGGAGCTGCTACTGCAAGTTATTGCACAGATAAAATCTGGAATATAGGCTCGTATGTCTGGTCAAAAACACCTAATGTGCCTTTCATTTCTGACGGCTGGTATAAACGTAAAATGGGTGTTTCCGTTGAAGTTGTTACTGAGAAACTAAATAAGGATATTGTAACGCCTTTACTAGTCAAAGTAGAGGAATTTGAAAAGCGCTTTGATGACAAAGCGGAAACTGCTAAAAAGGTATTTGAGAATTATGGCGAAAAAAGCGACGAAAAATTTCGAGATTATCTTTTACTAGGAACGGGTGCTTTTATGGCCTGTACTGCTTCTTATTTTACATTGAGATTTATATGGAATAGATTAGATAACTATTTAAATAGGCCTCATCTTGATTTCACAAAAACAAGCTTTAACTCTTCTGACAACACGCCTAGAGCAGGATTTAGAGATATGGTTTTCGCTCCTGATCTGAAACATCGCCTTAATAGTTTATTGATGTCTACTGAACTAATGACACGAAAAAAAACGAAAGAAAAGGAAGATGATGATCAGCTTTTTAGAAATATATTATTTTATGGTCCTCATGGGCTAGGAAAGTATATGTTTGCGCATGAACTTGCTGCCTTTGCAGGGATGGATTTTTATGAAATTAAAAGCTCCTCGTTGACTAAATTTAAAAATAATGAAGCTGCTGTAGCTTTTGAAGATTTTTTTGATGAGGTTTCTAAGGGCTCTCGTTCAGCCATTATCTATATTGATAATGCGTCGGTTCTTTTTAGTAAATATATGGCTGATAATCCTAGCGATGTGGGCCGTATGATAAGAAACTTCGTCGAGCATACAGAAAGACGAAGTAATAGATTTATGCTTATCCTGGGAGTTACTGAAAGACCTTCTTCTGATAATGATATGATTTCTGTAATTGATGATGTTATAGAATTTAAGCGTCCAGAACTGGCTGAGCGTGTGAAGCTTCTAGAACTTTATCGAGGAAAGCTTTTTTTAACCGCTAAAGATGTCAAACCTTCGTTTGCACAAATTGCCTTAGAGTTTTTAAATGATAAAAAGATACATGAGTTAGCGGTCGAGTTAGATAAGTTTACCGTTGCTGATATAGTTTCATTTATGAAGGCACTCAAATCTGAAGCAAAATTGCCTTACGAAGGAGCTATATCAGAAGCTATTATTAATCGAGTACTTGAAAGAACAGTTACTAAATATACGCATAGTCTTATAACGTAGATGTGTATGTAGCTTATGTAGAATTTTTTATGAGCCCACGAAGCAGTAGCTCGTGGGCTCATTTTTATGTCTGGTTTTTCTAGGCGGTTGTAAAGGTACTTTAGATATACTCTTCTAGAAATAGTAAAAGTGTAGGGGGTAGGAGAAATATCAAACGATGTTGAACATAGGATACGCAACCTGTTTTTTGCAATAATCGAATTATTATGAGAAAAAAATAGTATTCGAACTCATCTATTTTTTTGTAGCCCGATTCACATAAAAATGGTGGCTTTTAAAATCCGGTATTGCGTAGAAATCAGTTAGAACAGCTGTATGTATTGCATACTTATTTCTTTTGATTTAAACTTAACTGCGCGGTATATCTAAAAAACATGAGACGTGAGGACTATGTATGGACCACTTTGAACGTACTGTAGGGTGCGGTGAAGTAACACAGAAAAACTTGGATGAGACAATTGTCCTTAAGGGATGGGTTCATAAACGACGGGATCATGGAAATGTTATTTTTATTGATATACGTGATCGAACTGGTCTCATGCAGCTCGTTTTTAGTCCAGCCATTTCTGTAGAAGCCCATAAAGTGGCCGACCATCTACGTTCAGAATTTGTTATTGCAGTTCAAGGAAAAGTGGTTAATCGTTCTCCTGAGAGTATCAACAAGGATCTTGCCACCGGTCATTTCGAACTTCAAGCTAGTGCTATTACTATTTTAAACAAGGCGAAAGGTCTTCCTTTCCATTTAGAAGATGCAGATAGCGTAGACGAAGAAATCCGTTTAAGGTATAGATATCTTGATTTAAGAAGACCGGCTATGCTTCATCGACTAGCAATTCGGCATAAAGTCGTTTTTGCTATGCGAGAATTTCTAGATAAACAAAATTTCTATGAAATAGAAACTCCCCTTCTTACAAAAAACACGGCTGAAGGCGCTCGGGAATTTTTAGTACCTTCAAGAGTTTATAAGGGGAGCTTTTACGCTCTTCCGCAATCTCCACAGCTGTATAAACAGATATTAATGTGTGGAGGCATTGAAAAATATTTTCAAATTGCTCGCTGTTTTAGAGATGAAGATTTAAGAGCAGATCGCCAACCGGAATTTACACAGCTTGATATAGAGCTGTCATTTACTACAGAAAAAGAGATTCAGGATCTTATTGAAGGGCTTTTTCAGTATATTTTTACTAAAATTTTCGCTCTCCCTCTCGAACTCCCTTTGCAGCGGTTGACCTATCATGAAGCATTTGATACGTATGGATCAGATAAACCTGATCTACGGTTTCACCTGCCTATTTATAATGTAACAGAGATGTTTGCTTCCACACAGCTTTCTTTTATTCGCACTATTTTAGATCAAGGTGGAGCTATTGGAGCATTACATGTACAGGGTCATTCTTTTTCTCGATCTGACTTAGAAAGTTACGTGCATTTTTCATTGCAAAACGGAGCTAAAGGGCTTGTGTGGATAAGATTTAAGGAAGATGCTAGTATCGAATCTCCTGTCGCTAAATTTTTGCCCGCAGATTTCTTCAAGCAGATGAGTGATGCTCTAGGCGTTAAAGAAGGAGACACACTTTTCCTTATTGCAGGGCCTTATAAAGAAGCATGGGGACAGCTAGGAAAATTGCGACTTTCGCTGGGAGAGGCATTAAAATTAATCAATAAGGATGTATTTCGCCTTCTGTGGGTGACAGATTTTCCTCTCTTAGAATATGATAAAGAACATAAACGATGGAGTTCTGTTCATCACCCTTTTACCTCCCCACAAACGGGATGGGAACAACAAGATCCTGAACAGATGAAAGCACGTGCCTATGATATTGTTTGTAATGGAGTTGAAGTGGGCGGCGGTTCAATTCGTATTCACGATCCTTATGTACAAAGAAAAGTATTTGATTATTTAGGCCTTGCTAAAGATGAGATGGAAGATCATTTTGGGTTTCTCTTAGAGGCTCAAGAGCTTGGATTCCCGCCTCATGGAGGGATTGCTCTAGGAATAGATCGCCTTGTCATGCTTCTTTTGCACTGTCATTCGATTAGAGAAGTTATAGCATTTCCAAAAACACAAAGTGGATATGATCCTATGATGCAGGCTCCTACCGTTGTTGATCTTAAAAAGTTAGCAGAATATGGTTTGAAAATCGATATAGCTAAAAAAGATAAAGGGCCTGCATAAAGCAGGCACCCTTTTTTTAGTCTACTGAATTTACGTTGACATCGGTATGGTCACCGGTTTCTTCACATATTTTTCCTATTCCGACACAGTATTTCCTACATTCTTCACCTGTCTTAAAAACAGAAGTAAATGTTGAATCGCCCATGACGTCTTGGGAGCAGATGAATTTGGCTTGCATACCAATACTGGTAGAACAAACTAATAAAATGAGAGCTATTAATTTCATAAATTCTCCTTTGGGTGTGATAATTATATTCATACCTCCAGTATAGTCTTTTTAAAATTCAAATAGCAACATTTTAATTAAGAAATTTCTTAAGCAGTTCGTTTATTGTTTGTGGGTTTCCTTTGCCTTTTGTTTTTTGCATTGCCTGTCCAACGAAAAAGCCCCATAATTTTTCTTTGCCGGCTTTGTAAGCAGTAACGCTTTCTTGATTCTCGGCGATTATCTGCTTAATAATCTGCTCAAGCTCATCAAGATTATCCATCTGCTGAAGGCCTTTTTCTTGCATGATAATGTGGGAATCTCTTCCCGTAGATGCCATTTCAATAAAAATCTCTTGCGCAGTTCTTGTATTAACGGTCCCTTTTTCGATGAGTTCTATAAGTTCTGCTAAGTTAAAAGGAGTAATACGGCTTTCAGCAAGGGACGTTTTTGTTGATTTAAGAAGTCCCATCAGATCGCGTAATATCCAGTTAATAAGCTGTTTGCTGGTAGTAAGTTTGTGAGCTTTCTCATAAAATGCACTCAGTTCGAGATCTTGTACCAAGATATCTGCTTCGTATGCAGAAAGCCCTTGTGCAAGAAGTTGTTCATATTTTTCTGAAGGAAGTTCTGGCAAATTCATCTTGACTGCATCTATTTCTTCTTGAGAAATAATGATCAGAGGTAAATCGGGGTCATCAAAATACCTGTAATCCGCTGCCTCTTCCTTTAGTCTCATCGTTTCTGTTATGCCTTTTTTAGTATTCCAGAGGCGAGTCTCTTGTTGTACCGATTGACCCGATTCAAGAAGCTCTATTTGGCGGCCTGTTTCATATTCTATCGCATCAGAAATAAACTTAAAGGAGTTGATGTTTTTTAGTTCACATTTTGTACCAAGTTCTTGTGCACCCTTTTTTCGTACTGAAATATTTGTATCTGCTCTAAAAGCACCCTCTTCCATATTGCCTGAGCATATTCCTAGATACTGAACAATAAGGCGAAGCGATTTTAGATATTCTCGAGCTTCATAGGCACTTGAAATATCAGGATACGTTACGATTTCTAATAAAGGTGTTCCTGCGCGATTAAGATCGATGAAGCTTTCATTGGTGTTAGCTACATGTATATTTTTTCCTGCATCTTCTTCCATATGAATACGAGTAATACGGATAGGTTTAAGAGATCCATCTTCGAGCCGGATTACAACTTTTCCTTCTGAACAGATGGGCTTATCGCTTTGAGTTATCTGGTAGTTTTTTGGTAGATCTGGGTAGAAATAATGTTTTCGAGCAAATGTTGAAAGAGGAGCAATGATGCAGTTCGTTGCGAGTCCAGCTTTTATCGCGCAATGGACTACCTCTTTATTAAGAACGGGTAGAACGCCAGGTTGCCCAGTACATATATGACAAATATTTGAATTTGGCTGATCAGAGATGTTATTGGGGCTACTGCAAAAAATTTTGCTGTTGGTTGTCAACTGAACATGTACTTCTATTCCTATATTTACTTCATAGGAGGGATAGTGCTCTAAAATAAAATCTGTTTTTTTCATAAGGAATCCTTTCTGTCTATCGTATAAAATAACATAAAATCAAGAAGGGGTACAGTACAGTAGTCTTTCGAAAAATTATGAAATTAGAGCACTATAATTGATGTAGAGAGGTAGCATGCAAAATAAAGTCAAAAAGTGGGAGTTTTTCTAGGTTCTGTTGATATTTCATAAAAAATGAAATTTAAGATATGATAGCAAAAAAAAGAACGTCAATTTTCTTTATAGTAGGTGCTATTACGGTAGAAAATATATCGCAGAACAAGTCTGAATCAAAATTTTTAATTGCTTGAAACAATACAAAGGTATTTATTGAGGACAAAGCAGTAAGTGTAAAAAATTTATAGAAGCTATCTTTTTTGAGACAGTCTGGCAGAAGAAAAAATTATTTTATAAAAACATGTTAAAATATAATAAAAATTATTGACTATTGTTAAATTAAGCTTGTATCTTAAATATAGGAAGAACATACTTCTCTTAGATTATTAATTTTTATTGCACCAGAAAGGATTTCGTATGAACCAAAAAAGATTATCTTTTATTTTTGTGACCGTTTTTTCTCTAGCGACCTTGGCAGATGCTTCTCAAACCCAGAAGCTTCAAGATAAAACCGATATTCTTCTTAGAGCAGAAGATTCGAATAAAACTAAAATAGCTACGTTTGATAAAGAAAAAAAATTTCATATATGGGATGCCAAAAGCGGAACTTTAGTACGCTCTTTAGATGAAGTTATTTCTATACCACTGAATGCACGCTCTTTAACTTTTTCTTCCACGGGCGACTTAGAGATCGACTATTCTGAACCCAATAGTAAGAATAAATTCACGGTGGCCAAGCATTTGTTGAATGCAAAGAAATAAACTTTATAAAAAAGCAATAACAGTATAATGACTCATTATACTGTTATTGCTTTTTTATAGGAATTTAAAGAGAGCACAACTTTAACCACATAGTTTATAAATAAGAAAAATCATTTTATAAAGTTCATGAATATAGATTCGGGGAAATTATAAAAATAACATTCTTTAAATACAGATCTTCCAACTACAAGCCTCGGTTCTGTTGATATTTCATAAAAATGAAATTTAAGATATGATAGCACCAAAAAGAACGTCGATTTTCTTTATAATAGGTGCTATCATGGTAGAAAAGTATATCACAGAAGAGGTCTGGATCAAAATTTTTAGTTTCCTGAAACAATACAAAGGCATTTATTGTGGACAAAGCAGTAAGTGCAAAAGATTTATAGAAGCTATCTTTTGGATAGCAAGGACAGGAGCTCAATGGCGAGAATTGTTTGAGACGTTTGGCAAATGGAACAGCGTATTTAGCAGGTTTAATAGATGGTCAAAAATGGGCGTATGGCAAAAGTTGCTGGAATTTTGCTCTCAAGACTCCGATCTAGAATATGTAATGATTGATTCTACTATCATTCGAG
>JACDFK010000043.1 GCA_013815795.1 Candidatus Babelota bacterium
TCTTATTAGAGTTGACTAAGAAAAAATAGTGAAGTATAGTATCTTAGTAGAGAAGTTAAAGAAAGGTTAGCCTATGAATCGCAGAATTGGAACATACATTACTCAGAAGTTAACGGGAGAATTATATAAGGCATATATTCCCCCTAAATTGCCACCCGACCCTCCTATAGACCTCACGCGACTCTATCCCTCTCTAGAAAAAGCAACCCTGACATTAGCAGAGTTGAACAGCATTCATAGGATCATCCCTAACACCTCGTTGTTTATGTATATGTACGTTCGTAAAGAGGCATTACTCTCAAGTCAAATTGAAGGAACGCAAAGTTCTTTTTCTGATCTTATGCTTTTTGAACATCAACAAAAATCAGAAGTATGCTTAGAAGATGTGGAAGAAGTATCAAATTATGTTAAAGCAATTACGGTTGGCGTACAACGTTTAAAAGAAGGCTTTCCCTTATCCTTAAGGCTTATTAAAGAGATCCATGGCATATTACTTTCAGGCGGCCGTGGATCCAGGAAATTACCCGGCCAATTGAGGCATGTACAAAATTGGATCGGCGGGACACGACCTGCTAATGCTCTATTTATACCTCCCCCGGTGGAGCATTTACAGCACTGTTTAAACGATTTGGAAAGTTTTCTACACGATAAAAGCTTACCCGTTTTAATCAAGGCTGGCTTGGCACATGTTCAATTTGAAACGATACACCCTTTTTTGGACGGGAACGGACGGCTCGGAAGATTATTAATTACTTTGATTTTGTGCGAAGGAGGTATGCTGGATGAGCCTATTTTATACTTAAGCCTTTATCTTAAACAAAATCGTTCTCTATACTACGAGCTTCTTCAAGAAGTTCGCACCCATGGAACATGGGAAACGTGGCTAGAATTTTTTTTAGAAGGTATTTATACTACTGCAAAACAGGCTATTACTACAGCAGAAAACATCAATACTCTTTTTGAGCAAGACTTACAAAAAATAGCACAGCTGGGACGCGCAAGATTTTCATGTGAACAAACCTTAGAATATATGAAAAGACTGCCACAAGTAACAGTCCCTTTACTTGCAAAGGAATTGGCAATAACAGCTCCTACCGCCCGAAGTGCATTAAATCAGATGACCTCTCTAGGGGTGATAGAGGAAGTGAGCGGCAAAAAACGGGATAAAATCTATGTATACCGTAAGTATCTAGCTATTCTTGAAGAGGGAGCACAACCATTTGGTTCATGAGAATTCCCTTAAGCATTACACTTACTTATGAAGAAAAAAAATCACCGAGGTTCTGTGGATATTTTATAAAATAAATGGGGGTTTTTACTTTCCTTAGCAACATTTTAAGATGTCTCTCTCCCGTTTATTTAAAGGAGCATCCGGCGGGGACAGCTTTTTATCGTTCAGGCCCTTAGCTAAATTTTATAGTGGTAGACTTTAAAAATAGAGCGCCTTCTAAGCTTAGTGAGCGAACAGAGTTTGGATCATTTCCTTAACTACTTTCAAATAATCTCTCTACATCGGGACCATTATAGCGAAAAAATAAGCGCGTTGAGCTTTCAATAGGAATCATATTTTTAATTGTAGCGGTGGGATTTGTTCCCCTCCCTGCTAATAATCTTCTGCCAATTCCTCCTTTAGTCTCTAATTTTTGAGAAGAAACTAAAATGAAAACTTCAGGCATATGTTCTGCCTTTTCCTGGTAATACTTTTGGAAAAAACCAAGCACGAGATCTTTAGAATCTTTTTGAAATGGCTCGCAAACGCGCAGTAAAGACTCTAAAAGCAATGCATTAGTGCAATGTTTACAAGGATCCATTACGGAATGAATATTAAGAACTAATAATCCCTGGGAAGTTACAGAAATTCCCCGTAAAAGAACTTTAATATGTTCAAACAAAAAATAACGTAGAGCTTGTTCACTATCAAGAAATTTATCTTTAAACTCACCGAACGTCAGTTCAAGATTTTTTTCACCTTCTTCCCAGGCATTAATAATTTTCACGGGAATCTCATATAATTTCCTCTTATTTTCCTCAGAATTTATTTTACGAGAGTACTCCATTATAAGATTTTCAAAATTCGCTCTATTTTTTACATTTTCCCTATTAATTTTTCCTTTAGCTCTTATATTCTCATACCTGTCCACGTCGATTTTGCACTCTTCGGTCGTTTTTCTGCGTTTCTCGGTTGTCTTGATACTATCCTTTGAAGAACCAATAGTATACAAATTCTCTAAGACTTTTTGAAAGTGAGTAATACTTATCGAATTTTGATTAGTATCTCCATGATGAAAAATTATAAACTCAAATTTTTTGAATATATTAATCTGTAGAATGCGAATTAATTCATTGCCTATACCACTTAAAAAGATAATCGGTTTATATACAGTTCCTGAAATAGAAAGAGGGATAGTTTCCTGTTCAAAAAGTGTACAAAAGCCTTTTCCTATAGGTGTTTCTTCAGAAACATATTCAAAACTAGCAATGCAGGCATTTTTATATTGTAAACGCATCAAATTGCTTTCTAAAATTTCTATTATATCTTGGTTTTCTAATATAATCTCCAATAAAATACCTGTTATGTCTTTTTGCGTTAGAAAAGCTTTCAATAAAACACCGCATATACTTTTATTGCCTAGCAAAAGTTTTATTACTTCTTTATTTTCAAGCACTTTAAGGAAATTGTCACTAGCTATACTTTCCTTAATTTCCTTAGCACTTAGCACCTGAAAAATTTCTTCAGTATCAATTTTTTTAGGATCTAAAAATATTTCTAATAAAATACGTTGGATACCTTTTTTCTCAAAAAGTTCTTTTAATATTTCTTTATTATTCAGCACTTTATCAAACAATATAGTAAAGATTTCCTTAGTGGTTATATTTTCTTTGTCTAGGAAAGCTGCTAATAAAATATTTCGCATATCCTTTTCCGAAAATAAAGCATTTAACCCTTCTGTATCATGTAACAGTTTAGCTAGCAGTATACCAAAGAGTTTTGTAGGGTCCCTATCTTTTTCGTCCAATACATATACAAATAAAATGTCTTGTATCTCTTTTTCAGCTAATAAAGCCCGCAATATGGTTTGATCAAGTACCTCATTAAGTATTTTTTGATTAGTTAACACCTCAAAAAGTCTCGTAGGAAGTTCTTTATCATCTTTTTTCTTATTACCTTCACTGGAGTTAGTGCTTATTTTTTTCTTTTTAACACAAGCATCCAAGAAAATGTTTTTTATACTTTTCTTAGCCAATAAAGTTTTTAAAGCCTCTTTATTGGTAAGTACTTGATAACGCAGTATTGTTAAAATTTCTTCCTCATCTTTATCTTTTTTTTCTTTGTTAAAAAAAGCTTTTAATAAAATATCCTGTATATTTTTTCTACCTAAAGCTTCCACTATTTTTTCATTAACTACTATTTTTTCAGGGCATATTATTTCCACTTTAAACACAGCTTTTAATAAAAAGTCTAAAACATCTTCATTGCAGAATAAATCATGGACTATTTTTTCATCGCTTAGAGCTTGGTTACACAGTATTTTAAAAATTTCTTGGGAATTTCTATATTCTTGGAAAAGAGCTTGAAATAAAATATCTCGTAAAATACTCCGAACAACTTTTATTTTTAACAAAGTTTTTAATATTTTTTTATCATTCTGCGCTTCCTTCTTTAGCTCAGCACAAATTCTTTCAGCCGTTATCTTTTTCCGGGAAAATGCGTCTACTATTTTTTCATCATCCAACCTATAAAAAATCTTTGAAACTTTTTTACTTTTCTTAAAAAGCACTTTTAATATTTCTTCATCACTCAGTACATCAGATATTTTTTTAGTAATTTTTTTTTCGGTAGTAGGATCGTTAAAAGGGGAATTTAAGTTTTTAAAAATCTCCATAAGATTAGATTCAGATAGGTTTAAATCTTGAAAAATTACATTTTTAAAGCTTTCAATTACATCCTCCAACTTTAAATTACGTAAGCGAATTTGAAACTCATTGAGCACTTGATACAGATCTGTATGACTTTCTTCAAAAGAGATCTTCTTTTCTTTTTCAAAAATAATAAGATTCTTAGTCCACAAAAAACCTTCGTCTTCTAACACAGCACTTTCTGGAGATAAATTTGGGAGTGATAGAAATTCGCTAGGGAACACGACTTGACACGACGTTAGTAATAAAAAAGAAACACGTCGCCCAAAGGAAGCCGCTAATTTAATCATATACCTTATCTCACTGTTAAAATAACACTAGAAAATTTGTATAACATACTTAATAATTTAAATCTACCGAACAAAAACTTATAAATCAGTACTTGATCTTTTTTTTAAGCAACTCTCCAATTTCTTCAGAATCGCCACCACATACAATTTCCAAAATTTTTTCAGTAGGACCATAATTTTTAGAAATATCCAAAATTTTTAATGAAGAAAGCGAGAGTAATTCTTTTAAACACTTTAACCCCTCATCACTAATTTTATTATCACACAAATAAATCTCTTCTAAAAATTCATGGTTTTTTAATTCGTGTACTACAACCTGCAGGCCCTCATCTGACAAATGATTGTGAGAAAGGTTAACTTTAAAAAAAGAATTTTTTTGGCGGTGTAAATAGGTAACCACATCTTTTACTAAACGAGGCCCTTTCCCATATAAAAAGCTTGAATTTTCATAAATAGATTCCCCAAGTTTATCGTATACAATATTACAGTTTGATAAATCGATAAAACCTAAGGAGTTTATCATAGATTTTATAGTGTGATCAGATAACTGAAACTCTTTTTGAAGCGTCTCTACAGTTTGCTTTTGGATCCATTGCCAGGTAAGCTTTGCACTTGGCTCTAACTGACCATACTCTTGAGGATTTTTCAGTTTAGCTATAGTGCTAGAATCTATTTCCACCGCATGAGCCAATTTTTTTTGAGTTGATTGCCAAGCTTTTATAAAACGAGTGACCAAATCTCTATCATAGTTTTTGTGCATAAATGTAGTCAGAAATATTTTTCTACGTTCTAACTCAGATTGAAATCCTTCCTTTATTTCGACAGCTTTTTTATCATGAATAGAAAGTCCTGAGAGTTGCTGAATGAAGCTTTCTGATCCAAGAGTAACTCTAAAACAACAAAAACTTATTAAAAATAGCGCTAAAAATAATAGTTTTTTCATAATTTTTTCCTTTCGTTGGAGAAGCATCTCCTTCTGCTAAAAGCTCACTCTAAAAGCTTAAAGCTAAACTTTAATTTTTCAAAATAGTAACTAAGCCATCATGACATTGTGAAAGCTAACACAAAATAAAACTAAAATCTACCTCACATACGATCATCTAGCTGTTAAGGTGAAAGCTCAGCTTGGATGCAAAGAATCGCCTAGTGTAGGTAATACTTACCAAAAATCAAGAGCCTTACAATGGCCCTTTAGGCTCATTAAAATCACATAGTTTGAATATGCTCGTGTCAAAGGACGCAAATAGAAAGCAAATGTGAGTAGTGTCAGTATTTATAAGTGATCAATTACTGCTGTAGACATACTAATTCAACAATCATCGATTGCAATTAATTTTGCTTGCTTAGGAAACTCAACAAAATTTTTTATCGTGATCAAAAAAACAACCTCCAGGACCACCCTACTTTTTACATCTCTTTCCCTCGCGTTAAAAGAGAGCTACTCAACTAAGGAATAAGCAAAAACATGAACAATAGTTTCTATCTTTTTTTCCTGACAGGCAATTCCAAAAGCAACCACCCCTTTGATTGAGCGTGCGTATAATTCCTGAAGGTAATCTTTAACAATAATGTGCTTAACCACTTTTTGAGAGGCTTCGTGCAAAGTTTCATCTGAAGATACTTTTTTAAACTCAATGATAATTGCCCATAAAGAAGGATCGCGAGGAATAAGCATTATATCATAGTGCCCATGCCCACTTTCTCGGTTACATGTAACCTTATAACTATATAAGTTCCAAATGCGTTAGTATCGATGGAGAAATAATAGCCGAATCTGCTGGAAGATTTGAAGGAACTAAGGAAGCCGTTATTACCCTGAAAGGTTAGTTTTCTAAACACCTAACAATCAAAAATAACAGAGTAAATTACACGGGGTGGATCTAATTTAAAATAGAGAGGATACCTTATACTCTTTTTTAATAGAGAGAAGCATTATTTAAGCAACCCCGCCGCTTTACCGACCTCTTTTAGTTCATTAATTCTAATCTGTGCCAATCCACGAAGTGGCGTATGCATAACATATATTTTTGTTGTATCTATAGATGGCTGCCATCCATACGTCGATTGACTTTTTTTTATAAATAGGTCGTAAGTTCTTTTGCCAATAAAGCATACAACTAGTGGTCGGTAACGGTTAATGGCCGCTAAAATTCGGGACGTCCCCTCTATTGTTTCTAAAGCTTTAATCTCAGCGAATGTTTTTGTAGGACGATTAACAAGATTGAGAATGCCAAGTTTATATATTTTTGTAAATTTTTCCTGATAAATTTTTTTTAAGTCAGCATCATTTTTAAGTACTGTGCGATTTTCCTCAATGAGTCCTGCATCATGTAGATAATACCAGAGAGTTTTATTGCTTGAAAAAGGTATGCGGCGTTTATAGGTCCCCGGAGACGGATTTGCACCAATAAACAAAATTTTAGTGTCATAAGAAATTTGATAATGAAGCTGATTATATTCTGATTGACATTCCATTATAGAGCCTCCCTTCTAAAAATAGAGCCTGTATGCACATCTAAATAATTCGTTGTACTATTTGGTAGCAAAAGGAGATTTTAATAACATGCAACACCTTTCTACTTACACTACGCAAACAAGGGAAGGAGGTCAAATCCCATCTAATATGAATCAGCTTAAAATTAATCTAAAAGTATCTAAGACATAAGCTCTAAATGCCCGGACTAAAAAATATCTTAAAGCCACATAGATAGTAATGCCCCCTTGTAAGACAAGGTCGCCACATCGTTACTCAGGATCTTCTTGTGTTTGCTCAAACTTAAAATGCTTTTCTCCGGCATTTTCCAAACTCCTTGCCATATTCAGTTAGATACTAGAAACTTATAACTAAATGCATGCTGAAGGCATATTCGCATACCTATTCTATGGTTCTCATAAAATCTTAAAAATTAGAGAATCTCTGCACTATTCTATAAAATCTATTTTAAAAAAAGAGACTTCGCTTACACAAATGCCTCTTCAATAGACCAGATCCTCTTCTACTATCTCTCAGCCAAAAGTTGTTTTTCTCTTAAACTTATTTCGTAGTATCTTCATATCTTTTGAATGATACTATTACTTTGAGATGTTATTGCTTTTGATTCAAATTATTAAGTAAAATTTCATATAAGAATAAGTAAGATTTTATATAAGAATGTTAAAGAACAAACGTAAAAATAGAAAGTAGAGCGCCTTTGTAAACACGTGGCGATCTTACTCCCCTTCTACATAGCAAAGTTTTTTCTATATTCCTTAATAAAATCTTTACAGGAATAGACCGTAAGTCCTCCTACCGGAATACGTAAAAAATATAACTCTGTTGAATTTTTATTGCATACACAACCAAAGGAGATAGTATGAAAATACTACGTTATTTCTCGTTGCTCTTATTAGCCACCAGCCAACTCTGCGCTATCCACACCGCTACTCATAAAGTTAAAAAACCTACGGCGTCAGATGCAAAGCACTCCTTCTCTCATAAGAAGAACCGCGTAAGAACTACGTGTGAAAAAGGAACACGGTTTATCTGTCAAAACAACGTAGGCGTAAATGGAATTGTGATTACTCAACCAGGAGAATATTGTTTAACCGAGGATATACTGTTCTCTCCAATAAACAGTACAACCAGCGCAATTACTATCGCAACCTCCAACGTAACGATTAATTTAAATGGGAGGCGAATTATTCAAACTAATGCAGGAGCAAGCAATATAGGTATCTCAATCCAGCCAGATCAAAATCTCATAGAAATTACCAATGGTACTATTGAAAACTTTGGCGCACTTGGCATATGGGTGAGTTCAGGAGCGCAAGGTATACGTATTCTTAGTGTCAATGTATTTGGCTGCGGAAATAGAGGACATGCTCCATATGCCACACCAGATAATTTCCAACCTAATATGCTAAATTTCATGGCGGGAGGAATCGGAATTGGAGGACTGCCTACTGGCGAAAATACCGTTGATCAGATCGAAATCGCAAACTGTCGAGCAATTGCTACTCAAAACTCGGAAGATACAGCATTCGACCCTGTTTCTGGTCAAAACGTTGCCGTAGTCGCCGTCGGAATAGGAGCAACAGCTGTTACCGGGCTTCTTATGTCAGATAACGTTACCGGATCTATTCTCTCAACAAAAAGTACAGCACGTGGTCTTTCTATATGCCAAGGAACAGCGGTAAATGTGCAAGGACACCAATCATCCAGTATCATACATTTCAAAGGCGGAACTGGTATTCTTTTTGATACCATAACAAGTGGACTACTTAATAACGCGTATGTTGATAACGTACGGGATCTAGGAGGAGTCGATCTCATACAACGGGGATCTATTGGAATAGGTGCAGTCTTTACTTCAGACATCGATATTCAAAATAGTACAGTCACAGGGGTGCGTAATATAGCAAGTACCACAGGAGTTGCTCATGGGGTAGATATCCGTGCTTCAATTAATGTCGCTGTTACCAACGTAAAAACCTTTGATACCGCAGGTGCAGCAGCTCTTGTCCATGTGGCAGGAATCTCTTACGCTCCAACTTCCGTTGCGCCTTTTAATAATGAGAAAATCGCTTACATATCTAAATGCAGTACTGTAGGGTCAACAAGTGATAATGGAAATGCGTACGGAATTTCGATAGAACCATTACAAGCACAAGATTCACCCGTAGCACCTATTGTAGATCAAGGAGTTCCTCAAGGTGTTATTGTTGAAGAAATAATCAGCTCTAGTAATACAACCGCCGGAATTGTACTTAGAGATGCAAGCAGATGTCAAATACTACGCAGCATAATCACAGAAAATACGCATTTTGGTATTATTCTAGAGAGATCATCAGGTATTGTTCCAAGTCCCTGTCATATTAGCGACAATGTCATCGATTCAAATGGCATAGACGCAACCGATGCGGGAATTCGTGATAACTATACTACTATCCTTCCTGTGGTGAACAATATGTTCGTCAACAACGAAGCCTTGAACAATAACACAGTAAACTACGCCGGCACACCACTATTTACTCCCCGAATAACGTGGGATATAAATACCGGTCTTCCTACGGGCGATTTAAATCAAAAGTTCGCAAACTTAGATGCTCGTTCTTAATATGCATTTACGTTAGTAAAACTATTGGATAGTACATAAGGAGGAGGCAGAATTAAAGTGTGATTTAATTCTGCCTCCTCCTTTATTTTTAAAGTTTTCGAGCCCACGAGATAACGTTCTTTTGCTTAAGGTTTGTACGATTTTCGTATATAATAATTCCCCTAAAACTAAAAAATAAATGCTTGATTTTTTATACCTCACCAGTTGTTATTGAGAAAAAAGCATTGCCAAAAGCACCTGTATAAAGTCTTCTAATAAGAGCTCAATATAACTATAAAGTTGAAAAAATAGGGGAGTCAAAGTATCACTACGCGCGATCTATAAATAGCTTTGGCTCCTAGTGCACTAAAAAACCATCATCTGCCACCCTAAATCAAGCGTTATACCTTGCAGTATGTTGCTTAGAAGGGAAGATTATTTAAAAAGAGCTCCCTTTGAAAAATAGTTTATTTAAAAGGGAGCACCTATGATCTTTCTTAAGCTAAGTAACACGAAGGAACAGTGATATCCGGAAATAACTTATGGAGCTCTTTCCACTGGATCTTTCTTTGAAATTTATACTCCGCTGTATGTTTAATATAGCTTTGGAAATCCATCTCTAATAACCACTTAAAATCATGAGTTGTTTTTTCTCCACGAGCAATTCGTTGCTTTATTTTTTCCTGAATATGAGAAAAATTCTCAATATTAGCATAAGATAAGCAACTTTTTTCTATCATTTCCTTTAATGTAATTGTCGATTCCGGACAAAGGTTAAAATCATAATCAGCAGGGTTTTCACCTAAAGCTAAAAAACCCATTATTGTTAGAAGACACTTTGTGCATTTACCGCAATTAATAGCAAATTCTCTATTTTTGCACACAAAAAGCCACGGATTTTTGACAATACCTTCTTTTTTTAACTGTTTTATATATTCGATTTTATCTAATCTCGTGTAATCAAACATATCATGTTCTAATCTAATTCCTGCATAGGAAATATTGCTATCAATAAAAGGGTGCCCTGCAAAAGGATAGCCGTAGCCCCACGTATCAGATGAAGCTATACAGAGGACCTTATAGCCTTTTAAAAATAAAATCGGAGCTGTTAATCCTGCCCATCCAATATTCTCTATAGTACACATCCGCCAATCAGAAATTTCCGGAGACATAGCATGAAAAACCTCGTTGTTTATAAAATCATGATAGTTCGATTTAACAAAGGTAGTAGTATGCCCATACTGCTGAGCAAACGCGCTAAATCGCTTACTCATAGTCTCCCAAAGTTCTGGCTTATTAAGTGGCAAATCCCATTGTCCCCACGCCGTAATCAACAACTGTTTTTTACCTCGGTGAAAAAATGAAGAAGACGTTGAATCAAGTCCCCCACTATAAAGCAGAGCCATGTGACTATCATCACGTTGGAATTCTTGCGTATTATGTACTACTTTTCTAGGAATAAGATTACCTTTCCATGGTGTTTTTGGATACATAGCTTTTATCACTTTTTTAAGCTGTAGTGTCGAATAAAAAAGGTCACGGTCCATAGAGTCTACATAGTAATTTTCGCCAGATATCCACACGGCTGAAAGTACATGCATAATAAAGGGCATGATTACTAGTGAATCATCAAGCTTTTCTAGGTTGATATCTTTTTCATAAATTGCAAAAAAATCATCTTTTAAAAACCTACTTTTAAAGCCATCATGTGCCAAAATTTTCATTTCGTTATTGTTAATAATTACTGATTTAATCAAATTTTTCCCATAGATCATAGGGGAAACTAGTAACATTATTAAAAAAGTTTTTTTTAAATCGATCATACTATCCTTCACGTCGTAGAGTACTATATATAAACCATTACAATGTATAACTTATTGTATAGATTTAATCAATTTTTTCGCATAAGCCCTAGGCGAGACTAATATCATCACTAAAATATTTTCTTTAAATAAACTTCATCAGCACATCAATCCTTTTAGTCGGATAAATATTTATATAAGAGATAGTTAGAATCCTCGTCGATTCCGATAAGTTTATAAAGAATACAAGCACAAACACCTGTAGCCCTATCGGCAAAGATAAAATCGCATTTTTGGTAAAGCGCCACCAATTTTTGATTTTTATCTCCTGTGACAAGAAAACAGAAGCTGACTTTCCATTAATAACAGGAGCTCCATTGATCATTTCAAAAGGGCCTGGTTGAATATAAACTCCTCCAGCTTTCATATCTTTTAATCTACCGCAGGTATATAAAAGCAACTTTGTTCCAAATCCTCTATTTCTTATACCTGGATGCACGTAAAAGGTATGTATAATATAAGAATTTAAAAAAGGCATTTTAGTAAAGCTCAAAAAACCTATTTCTTTACTATCAACATAGAGATAGATTTTTGTTTCATTACTCATCCATCCAGAATAAAGTACCTGAAATTCAATACGCTCTCTTGAAAATAACGATGAAAATGAAATATATAAAAATACGAAACCAAACATACAAATAGATTTACCCCTAAAATACATACCTAACCCCCCTTGTATCTTTACACTCTGTTCAAATTACTATGTATGAAACAAAGATTTTTCACAAACAACCATAAGAAAGCCTTCTAATAAGAGCTTCGTAGAGCATAAAATCCTTTTGCACCAGTAACATATATTCTTCAGAAAGAGTATATCGAAAATACTACAACCTGCCTTCAGTGATCCGTTATTATTACACCACTATCCTTCCTGTGACAAACAATATGTTCATCAATCAGGATCAAGCTCTAAATATGTGCGATCTATAAACAGCTTTAGCTACTCCTAGACTAAAAGTCCATGGTCTACTAGACTAAATCGGTCCTGAAATTTAGCAGTATACTGATTAGATCACACAACTAGAAGCTCGCTTAATGTTTGAAATAAGAAAGCCTAGCTGCTATACTAGAAAAGTAAAAAATAAAGGAAATTCATCCTTTTATCCATAAAGAGTAGAATCAAGAAATGAAGAGAATAGCAACCGGCACAAGCTCCTTTGAGAAACTTATTAATGGAAATTTCATCTATATCGATAAAACAAAAATAATTTACGATCTTATCACCGGTGAAACGCTCTACTTTCTTTCTCGACCGCGTCGTTTTGGCAAAACCCTTCTTATTTCAACGCTTAAGGAGCTCTTTGAAGGAAATAGAGAGCTCTTCAAAGGCTTATGGATCGATTCAAGCGATTATACCTGGGAACCTCATCCCGTAATTTCTTTAAATTTTTCATCCTTTATGAGCAACTCTCCTGAGGATCTAAAAAAAGGGGTTGCTTTATTGTTAGATGCTAAAGCAGAATCATTGGGTATTGATCTCTCTCGAAATGCTGACCCTGAAGGAAAATTGCATATACTACTTTTACAACTCTCTAAAAAGAAAAAAGTAGTTATTCTTATTGATGAGTATGATTACCCCATCATAAGTAATTTGGACAACCCTACCGTAATGAAAGAAAATTTAAAAGTTCTCGACGGGTTCTTTACTGCTATTAAAAGCTTCGAGGAATACCTTCGCGCTCTTTTTATTACCGGTGTTTCGCCTCTTCCTAAAACTTCTACCTATTCTGGCATGAGCATTCTTAATAATCTTTCTCTAGATCCTCTTGCAGCAACACTCCTTGGTTATACAAAAGAAGAAATCGACTTCTATTTTTCTGAACATAGTAAAAAGCTGGCGGACCTAAAAAAAACCTCCTTGCTAGAAATAGAAAATGCTATTCAAGAATGGTATAACGGATATAAATTCTCGAAATTAGGAAAAAAAGTATACAATCCTTTTTCAGTACATTACCTTTTTACAAAAAACGAGTTTGCTAATTACTGGTTTAATGTAGCAACACCTAAATTTTTACTGTATGTTCTTAAAAAGAATAACTATAATCTTCAAACACTAGAAGTTGAGCCTTTTCTTACACAAAGTTTAACTTCTCTTGATTTCGAAAAGCCTGAACTTGCTCCTGTTTTGTTTCAGACGGGATACCTTACCTTATCTTCCTTCAATGAAAAAAATAATACTTATACCTTAGCGTATCCAAATCGTGAGGTAAAAGAATCCTATACAATTTCTTTAATGTCTTCCTTTACACTTTTAGGAGAAAGTACTCTTAACAATCTTATAGATCCCTTACGCAATGCCCTTTTTAATAATGATATGCAAGAGCTTTGTGCTCTCTTAAAAATTATTTTTGCTCAAATTCCTCATCAAATAGGCGAGCACCATGAAAAATTTTACCATGCTCTAGTGCAAAGCTTTTTGGTACTCTTAGGCTTTGAATCTAAAGCAGAAATATCAACTAACAGAGGGCGTATTGATCTTGTCGTCTACACCAAAAAATTTACTTACATTATTGAGTTTAAAGTTAAAACAGTAGCAGAAACGGCTCTTAAGCAGATCGAAGATAAAGCTTATTATGAAGGATATCTCTCTAGCCCCAAAATGGAGAAACAAAGCACTATTGTCCTTGTGGGGCTTACTTTTAGTAAAATCAATGGCGAACCAACTATAAGTTGTGAACATAAAGTTCTTTCCTAATAATCCCTTTAAATAGGAATGTGATTTCCTTTGTATTAAGACATTTCAGTTGACCATGTTGAAAAACACGGCTTAATCTAATATGAAATGCAACACCTCTCTGATAGAATTAAATTATGGATCTATTCTAACAAAAAGGTGTTACAAAATTATGGGAAAATTTACTCAACTAGCTTACCATGAACGAGACAAAATA
>JACDFK010000044.1 GCA_013815795.1 Candidatus Babelota bacterium
GTATTGTTTCAAGAAATTAAAAATTTTGATCCAGACTTCTTCTGTGATATACTTTTCTACCATGATAGCACCTACTATAAAGAAAATCGACGTTCTTTTTGGTGCTATCATATCTTAAATTTCATTTTTATGAAATATCAACAGAACCTAGCAAACTCGTAATATCCATGCCTTAAAAAAGCACCTCTCTCAGGAGGAGGAACTACGTAATCTCTCAAGTGCCTGTAACGTTCTCCCTAGAGGTTTTTAGTTATTTCTTTTATAAATAAATTTATATTAAAATTATTGAATAAATTCACAAAAATAGTATATGCTCGTATTACTAAGAGCCTATTAAAAATATCTAGAAGAAAGGATACCCATGAAAAAACTTGTATATGCACTCCTCCTTATAGCATCGTCCCGCTCACTCATTTCAACTCAAGTTATTGAAACTAAAATAGAACCGGACCGAGATCAAGCATCCGATTCTCCCCACAGTGTGATGAATAATCCAGAACCAGTAGCTCACTCTACCAAAAAAAATAGTATAAAAAGCAGACATTCATCACCGAGATTAGATAAAGCCGTAGCATATGATAGTTCCGCAGTAACAGGACCTACCGGCACAAATGCACTTGCTGCGCTTACAGGAGATAATCTTATCGAAAGCCCTTTAGCAGGAGAAAGTAAAGAAGGAAACTAAACAGATCGACCTCCCTTCAAAAATGTATAGAGATCACACCATTCAATCAATCTCAACTTTAGTAAATAAAGTTGAGATTGATTGAATGGAAAATTTCACGTCTTTTCAACACTATTTTATATGCTCGTGTAGGAAAACTACGGGCTTACAATCGTTTTCATATAAAAACATTCACTCAATCGGCAACAAGGTATTAATAGCTAGCTTCTTTGTCGACAAATCAAAAGGAATAGTAATAGTCGGAACAAGTTTAGTAAAGTCGCGCCAATCAATCTTTTTAATATATCGTCTGTCAGAAATGTGGCGTTTTGCTAAGTTCATGTTTAAAAAAGGGCGTAAAGTCTCTACTACTGATGGCTCAAAATGGTCTATCACATCCTTTAAAGTATTTTGAATATCCATAAAATTCCATACCGTTTCATAGGTTACTCCTTTTTTTAATAGTCTCATACTCCTATGTACCGCCGCTTGTAAAGAAACAGGAAACCCATACTTGTGGTACTCCTTATCTACAACAAATAACGATAAAATAGTAGTCAGACATTTTCTACATTCACAGCAATTTATATCATCAACTTTTCGAGTATACTGACATACTTTTATAAAAGGTTTTTTCAGCCCCTTTTCTTTACAGAGAGTCGCTATAAAAATAGCTTTATCGAGCCTTGTATAATCAAATTGATCATGTAGTAACCGGTAGTTACCAAAGCGCACACTATGGTCTACATAAGGATTAATACAATCTATATAGGGATAATACCATGAAGTAGAAGATGCTATATAAAGCTCAGAATATCCTTTTGCAAAGAAAATAGGCGCAACAAGCCCTGCCCATCCGATACCCTCCACTGTACATATTCTCCAGTTGTCTATATCAGGGCTAATCGTATCTAAAAGCTTCCAATTAAAAAATTCAGCATAATTAGATTTAAGAAAAGCATTAGTATGACCATATAAACGAGCTATCTGTGTAATCTTTTTTTTTCTTTTTTCCCATATATGCTCTTTTTCTAAAGGATTATCATACTGACCCCACGCAGTAATAAGCATAAGCTTTTCATTATTGTGAAAAAAGAGCGATGAGGTAGAGTCAAGACCACCAGAAAAGAGAAGTGCTCTTTTTGGACAAGAGGACTGCTCAAGGAATACCTTTGAGCCTTTCGAACCTTCTTTTTCATATCTGGCACTTTCACAATCGGACAGGTGAAAAACCTTTTCTGTGGCACGAATAATCTGCTGCAGAGTAGTAAGCAGTGGACTTGTGTGTTTTTCAATAAAAGCTTTTTTTACAGGACACTGCTTTGAAAATTTTACTAATTTTTTTGGAATAAGATGGCCTTCCCATACTGTCCGAGGGTAAGAAAGTTGAAAAATTTTCTTTATAGTCTTTAGTGAGTGATAAAGATTTTCATCCATAGAATCTATAGAATAGGTTTTACCCGAGATCCATATAAGTGATATTATATTACAAATTAAGGGCATCGTCACAATTTCATAAGGCATCTTTTCTAGATCAATGTCCTCATCGTAGAAAGCAAAAAAGTCCGCTTTTAAATAACGTGATCTAAAAGAAGGATTTATACCTATTTTTAACTCGTTTTTAGTGCATGTAAGAGATGTTATAATCTCTTCAACGTTTTCGGGCCCATCTTCACGTACGTGTACGACCAGTTCTTCTCGGGTGTCAGATGCTCCACTACTACAACCTACTGATACTATACAAAAAAACAGATACCACCTACAAGATAGTCTCTCGCCATATATTCTCATATGATGCCTCTTTTTTAATCATATACAGCTATCTAACGGTTTTACGCTCACTAGCCTTGCGGATAAATACCCTTTTCTCTAAAGTCCGACTGTACTTTTTTGATTACATCATACCAGTACTCTAGAAAAAGTTTTTCCGTAGCATAGTTTTTAGACAAAATCTCATCATACTTTTTATGTAAAAACTCTTCCGTAATTTCTTCCCACTCATCGATCACCAAAATAGGTAAATCTTCATAGAGCCTATCAAGCTGGGATCCACCTTTCGATCTCCTATTAAACCTAAGCTCGCCAGCCTGCCCTCTTCTTACAATAGGAATAGTGCCAACATACAGAGCTTCCCATGTCCTATAACAGTCGGGGCCCCATCCACGAGGAGAGAGCGCAAACTTATGTTCAGCCATTTCTTCTAAATAATTTTCAAATGAAAGAGGGGTCGATCGAATAGTACAGTAGGGCTCCGCACTAAAAAAAGCACGTAAGGCTTTTCTTTCGGGATTTTTTTTATCTTCAAAATTCAAATAAAGCAGCTTGTTTTTAGGCTTTTCAGTACGTAATTTTGAAAAAAAACTGTTCATAAGAGCTTTTTCGATAAAAAATCTTTTTTCCTGCTTAATTCCGAGCGGCAACGGGAAAAACTTTTTATGACCAAATTTACAAGGATGAATCGAAAACCATGCAATAATTTTTTTATCGGCTAAAAACTTCAAATCTGATCCACTACAGGTATCTCTACGTTCACCGTGCGTAACTATACAATAAGGATGTTTTATATAAGGGTGCATTGTAGCAAAAAATCTCTTCATATTCCTTACAAAAACAATATCACCAGGCTTCACCACAAAAGGATCAAAAGTTACACCTCCCGGCTTATCTGTAGTTGACCATACATGCTTTTTGGTATAAGGATCAAAAACATGGTCACATATATCTTGAAAGCCCCACCGAATAATAAAACTATCAGAAGGACTTTTAACAAAAAGGCATCTTTTTACATTTTCAGCCTTAGAATGTAGTGCTGAATAGAAGGATATACACAAAGGTAGGCAAGCCATAATAAAATATAGGTATTTAGAATCACTAAGCATAGAAGACCAACTCCCTCGTTATTTTTTTATAGTATTTAAAAAACATCTCACCATTTTTCACTGATTTCTTATTTCTTATATTAACGTACCATAAAAAAACACACGTCTGTCAAGAATAGAGCTCGGGAGTAATCGTTCGCCTAAAAAAAAAGTAGACTAATCCACGTAGTTTCACTCTTCACAGAGTTCTAAAAAGGAGAGCTGTGGTTTAAAAACAGATCCCCCTCTCTAGAACTCCTTTTACAATCAGCGTACACAGTAGCACAGTAGCTTTACTGAATGTAACACGGGTACAGTTCAACGGTCCGGACACGATTTGTTAACCAGATATTCATAGTTTCAGGTGAGCTCTTTGTATAAACAATGCTCTTTAACTACTATACGGTTTTCCGTCCAGGAAGATCATCAACTATCACCCCCGTGGCCTCTGCCACAGCAACGAGCTGATCTCGCCTTTCTAAAATAAGATCGATAAGTTCATCACAAGACAAACCAGCATCCCGTGCATCTTTCCATACCAGATACAATGACTCGCGATCTAATTTTTTTAGAGCTCGTAAGGTTGAAGCATAATAGGTCTTTGTAACACTAGGTTTATATCTTTTAAATCTACTCGGCTGTACCCAGAGAGCATTATTCCAAATAACATAGGCCACTTTCTTTTTATGTTCCATTCGTTCAATAACGTCTCGGGGAACAAATTTCTCAAAAAGCGGATAAAGATCGTGATAACTATTGCGAAAGGCTATTTTAACCTGATCAAAAGGAAAAGGTTCTTCCTTGTTCCTAAAGGCACCCGTTCGATCTTCACCCTTTTTAATAAAGGCATAATCACCATGTCTGACCTTTTGAACATGCATCATAGCAGCATTGTCGATAAGCGCCACAGAAAAATCTCCATCACTTTGTGAAATAATACGATTCCCATTATGAGTATCCCATTGACCAAATACAAAACAAAAAACAGGAATATCACACTGATCTTTGTGGCTTAATTTCATCATACTTGTTTTATCTGTTCTTACCGTAGAAGGAACCAATAGTTGAAGACTTCCTACCGTCCCTTTAATAGTACGGACTACAGCAGGAGGAACCAATCGTAGACCTAGGTGTCGGCTTGCTTTATAGCCCGCAACTTCAGCATAACAAGAGTCACCCGGCTTAAATACCGCTTTTAAGCCACTTTCTAAAACTACTAATTTCATAGAAGCAGGAGCTTTGCCAAAAAACCCTTGTTCTCGTAGATATTTTTGTAATCGACTTATTGAAATGACTTCTTCGCTTTTTAAGCGCTTTTCAACTTTATTGAAGTTCAAAGAATGATTCCACTTCTCTTCAACAGTATCAAATCCTATAAGTTTTACCTGAATCATTACAGAACTTATTACGCTCAATAAAACACTTACATATAACTTCATGGTTTTCCCTACGTTTATAGTATCTTTCTTAAAAATATTTTACCCATTACTCCATCATCAGTGCTCATTATGCCCAATGTACTTATATAAAATTAGCATCCTTTATACAACTACCGTACCGAAGCTCATGTGACCGATTTTCTCATTCATTTAACAGAACCAGCTTAACCCCCCACAAATTCTAATTCTTTATTCTAGGAAGATTTTAAGAAAGGCACAACCTTAATTCTTTAATAATTTTTAACTATAGTTCTTTTTTATAAGGAAGTTCAATAAAGAATCTAATTTTTCATAAGGAACAAAAAACATACCCAGAAAAACTGTTCGTAAAAAATTTCTTTTTTTAATATTTATCTATTGAAATCTTTAATTAAATTTAATGTTGAAATATTTTCTATAAGGCTTCAAATAAGCTTATTATGCACAGCACTCTCGTTATTTAGCAAAAAAAGACAGCATAATTATTGTTTTTTAATTAATTTTAATGCTATTGTCAACAATAGAAAATGAATATTTGAACAAACAAAATCCCCCTGAAAACAAGGAGAATCAATGCAAAGAAAAATAACATTACAAGCGGCCCTGCTTATTACGCTGCTTCCACTCTCGCAAAGTTTTGCTTCACCTCAAAATATAGCTGTGATAGGAACAGGTTATGTAGGATCAGTTCTCGGCGCATGTCTTGCCTCATTTAACAATAAGGTTGTGTGTGTTGATACTAACAAGGAAACAATCGAAAAACTTAAAAGGGGAGAGATGACCATCTACGAGCCCGGACTCGAAGAGATGATAGCAAGATACACTCAAAATAACAGCTTATCGTTTAGTGATGACCCTGCTTCTGCCATTAGAAATTCAGATATAATATTCATCGCCGTTGGCACACCGATGACAGATGATGGAAATGCTAATCTTAACGCCATTGAATCGGTAGCACGCACCATAGGAGAAAACCTTAACGGATATAAAGTAATATGTACAAAAAGTACTGTTCCTATTGGTACCGGTGCGCGTATAAAACAGATTATCAAGAATTATTCACAAAACTCTACAGAGTTTGACATTGTATCTAATCCTGAATTCCTAAGAGAAGGCTCTTCAATTTACGATTTCTTAAATCCAGATAGAGTAATTATAGGACTTGAATCGGAAAGACCCTATAAAGCGCTCTATGATGTCTACGAACCCTTACATAAACGCGCTGTTCCCTTTGTGTTCACCAATATAGAAAGCGCTGAAGCGATCAAATACGCTTCTAACGCATTTTTAGCGGTCAAAATTACCTTCATTAATGAAATTGCAAACTTATGCGAAAGAGTTGGTGCGGACGTGCTTCAAGTAGCCAAGGGAATGGGACTTGATAAGCGCATAGGTTCACAGTTTCTTACTCCTGGGCCTGGTTACGGAGGATCATGCTTTCCAAAAGATGTGCAAGCTCTCTTATTTAAAGGAAATCAGGTAGCCCTCGATCTGAAGGTCACTCGGGCTGCAAAAGAAAGCAACTCTGAACACAAATTAAGAATTTTTGAAAAATTATCTAAACTACTCGGAAATGACCTCTCCCATAAAAAGGTTGCTGTTCTGGGACTTGCCTTTAAATCAAATACCGATGATATAAGAGAATCGAGCTCCATCGATATAATTCAGAAACTTATTGAAAACAAGGCTCGTGTATCGGTATATGATCCCGAAGCAATGGATAATATGAAGAAGCTCTTTCCAAACATCGAATATAACAGCTCTACGTATGATGCTATAAAAGATGCAGATGCCATAGTGCTTCTCACTGAATGGGATGAATTTCGCTTAATAGATTTAGCTTATGTACGAAAACTAGCAAAACAGGCACTCATTCTGGATGCTCGTAATATATTAAGCACTACGCTGCTAAAAAAACTGAACTTTACTTTTGAAAATATCGGAAATGCCACTGTATCTACAAGCAGTCCTGATCCGGTTGAATAAAGGAATCTTCAATGAATATAAAACTAACCGCGCTTTACTGCGCAGCAACATTATTCTACACCACTCTTTATGCAGAGAATAATGAAAAGCCTGAAGAACCATCTACTACTGAATTTGTTATTTTGATAGCATCATATAACAATGAACAGTATTGCGAGAGAAATCTTGCATCAGTTGTGTGGCAAAAATCATCAAGGCCTTTTCAGGTAATAGTTATTAATGATTGCTCTACAGACAAAACCGCGGAGCGTTTAAATGAATTTGTGCGTAATAATAACTTAGAATCACGAGTAACACTTATTCACAACAGTGAACGTTATGGTTCTTTAAAGAATATCTACACAACACTTCATACCTTAGTTGACGATCACAAAGTGGTCGTCAGTGTTGACGGAGATGACCAATTAATTTCAGATTCGGTACTCCTGCGCTTAGAGCAGGAGTACAAAAATCCCTCTATTCACTTAACCTATGGATCATTTATCCAATCTTCGACAGGAAGACGAGGAAAAGCACGAAAAATACCGGATGAAATTATTCGTACAAGAAGAGTTCGCAAGCTTACAACCTTTAAGGCACATCATCTTAAAACTTTTAGAGCAGGTCTCTTTAAGAAAATAAAAAAAGAAGATCTTATGCTTAACGAAAACTTTTTTTCAGCGACGGGAGATCTTGCCTTTATGTATCCGATGATTGAGATGCTTGCACCAGTAGAAGAAAATGAACCAGATCATACAGCTTTTATTCGCGAAATCCTCTATAAACATAACGACGAAAATCCGATCAATGATTTTAGGATTCATCGAAAAAAACAACAGTTCTTCCGTCGGTATATCAGGCGCCAAAAGCCCTATGAGCCGCTTGATAAAAAAATCTTCTTAACCAATAAGAAAAGAAAAACTAGAAAGAAGAGTAAGGAACTTCCGGTAAAAGTCTACCAGGGAAACTAACCACCCAACACGCAAAAAGTAGAACGCTTAACCACACTAACCAGTATAAAAAAAGGAATATCTTATGGCTAAAAAGCCCTTAGTACTTTCTTGTATAGCATTCTTATGGTGCGCTTCTCTCTCTAGCCACACGAAAATCCTTAAGCGTGATGAACCTGTTACTACAGAGTTTGTTATCTTAATTACCACCTATAACAGTGAACGCTATTGCGAAAGCAACCTTGCATCGGTAATCTGCCAACAATCATCTCGGCCTTACCAGGTAATTGTTATAAACGACTGTTCAACAGACAGGACCGCTGAACTATTAAATGCTTATGTTCGTAATAATAGAGTAGAGCATCTTGTAACTATTATTCATAAAACCAAACGTTCTGGCTGTTTAAAAAATATATATTCGGCGATTCATAAGTATATAGATGACTATAAAGTTGTCGTAAGCGTTGATGGAGACGACGAGCTCCTGTGCGATAAGGTACTGCTTCGATTAGAACAAGAATATAAAGATCCTCATATTCATCTCACACATGGTACATTTCTCTGGTCATCCAGCGGAAAACGGGATAGAATTCATTCAAAAAAACTTTCAAAGAGAGCAATTAGAAAAGGAACTCTAAGAAAACAGTCGATCTTTCAAGCTTCTCATCTTAAAACATTTAAAGCAGGCCTTTTTAAACGAATAAAAAAGAAAGACCTCATGCTTAATGAAAAGTTTTTCCCCATGGCTACAGATGCTGCTTTTATGTATCCCATGATCGAAATGCTAGCCCCTACTAAACCTTTAGAACCTAATCACATTGCTTTTATTCCAGAGGTCCTTTATAAATATAACAGTGAAAATCCACTTAATGAGTTCAGGGTTGACTTTAAACAACAACAGTATTTTTATCACTATATTAGTCGTCAAAACCCGTATAAACCAATCGATACAGCAGTTCTTCAAAACCCTAGAACCCCAGATAACTACCACAGCTCCGCAACCTTTACCTCTAAAAAGAATATACACAGATCAAAAAAAGTCGACCACACACCGACACAATTTCTACACGAGGAAGATGCCTACAGTTTTAAGGATCATCTCGTAGGAGATCCTGTTATTGAAAGCGAATTTTTTGAAGAAAGCGAAAAAACTAACGATACTACAAAAGACTTAGTTCTTACAGAGAGTGAGAAAATACCTCAGTCTGTAGTGGGTGCACTTTTGCAGAGGAGCGACGCACAAGACTCCGTAGATACTATGATTTTTAAAAACAACAAAAAAGAAGATAATCAGAAGACTTTAGAATCTTTTGATAACAACACCGTATCAGAAAAATCGAAATCTCTCTATGCAAAAACAGTAAACTATCTCTTGGGAATAATAAACTATCTCTACAAACCTCACCACAAGGATCTGCTATGATAAAAAAATCATCCTATAGAGCTTTTGCAAGCAGTCTTATTATACTTTTTTCTCTCAATGCTCAACCAGTCGAGATTGAAGATATTACTACTTCAGTAGTGGTACAAAAAAACTCTCTTAAAGTAGGTATTAATGAATCATTCAAAAAAAGCTGGTTAACCGGTGATTTTTTTGCTCTCTATGAATCTGACATTAATTTAGAAGAGATGCCCTACTCGATAGCGCTTTTACCTTTTATCTATAACATATACCCCGTTATATGGGTATCAGGAAAGAATTACTCCATCGAATGTATGGATGAAGACGCCTACTATTCTCTTGAAAAAGTTAAAAAAGTTCTGCAAAGACTTTATCCACAAACACCCTTAACGGGGAATCTTATCCCCAAAGAACTTGTTAAGAATAGGCCTTCCGTACCGCTTGTTGATAGTACTAAATCTATCGCAATCCTCTATAGCAGCGGACTCGACTCTACCGCCTGCTCGTTCGAGCATTATGATAAAAAACAGCTCTTAATATCAGCACATGGTCACGCTGACTTGCCTGTCAGAAAAGTACGCTTATGGAAAAATAGACAACAAAAGTTTATCGAATATGCTCAAGATTACGGCCATACAAACGCTTTCCTTAAATCAAACTATACCGAATTTCTCAATTGGGAGGTAATAGAAAAAATAAGCCCCGAAATAACTTCATGGAGAGTTGATACAACAGAAGGTGTGGGTATATTTGGCGCTGCAGTACCCATTCTTTTTGCAAAGGGCTATTCTACACTCCTTATCGGTTCTTCCTTTACCTGGCACTATCCTTACCCTACAGCTGCTAATCCGCTTGTTGATGATAATCTGATCGTAGCGGATACCATTTCGCTCAAACATACCCATTTTGATTATACTCGTTTCGATAAAGTTAAACTTATCGTAGATCTCGTAAGAACCAAAAACATAAAAATTCCTTCCATGAGAGTATGCGATTACAAAAAATCGGGCGAAAATTGCTGTCAATTTTGCGCCAAATGCCAGACTGTAATGAACTCGCTTATCGCATTAGGAGAGGATCCTGTCCCTTATGGATTTAATATCACTCCTGAAGAGGTCGTTCAAAGAACAAAGGAATATTTTTCAGAGGGACAAGGATATTGGACCAGTTGGAATTTCTGTGATATGCAACAAAAACTGAAGTCCCTGCCGAAAATCCCTCAAAGTGCTCAGTGGCTCTTACAGTACAATTTTATGAAAAAAGTAAGTTATTATGCGGCCGGAACAAAAACGAGAGTAAATTGGCATAATTTCAGAGATCTAGCTCCCAGTACTCTTACCATCCCTACTGAAATATCTACCAATTTTTGCGATAACGCGAAACGGCAAAGAAAACAGGAGATAGCAAAACATACCTACGATAAACTCTTGATAAAGCTGAAAAAGCGGTCGGAGAAAAATCGATTTAGGGAAATAAAAACAGAGAAAAATAACTTACCGGTAAATGTTAGTTGACCAGAAGTTAAAGAATCCCACAGAGAAGCACCATTAAAAAATTTCGGTATTTTTAGGAAAAAAAGGTAACAACAAACTGTCCCCCACCACCTAAAAATACCGAAACACCTCTAACTGAGTAACACCGTCAATAGAAACAAAAAACTTTGTCTCCTGTACCTATCTGAACCAACCAGCTTCGCTTATGGTAGAGAAAGCATCTAGAGGTCTCAGGATCAAAATCTCAAGGAGAAATGTAGAAATACCGTAGGTAATAGAGTTTCATGAGAGATACAAGAAATATAAGGATCTGCACTCCATACCACTCACGAGAATAGATTTTTCTAAAAAAGGTCCTAAAAAACCTTTCTCTGGGATAGTTAATGGAGTAAAGACCGGTAATGCTCTAGGTGTTTAATGAATATTTTTAAAGCCGCAACCGTATAGAGACCGTCTTAGAGAGTTATAAGGAAAGTACTCGATAAAATTATCTGTTTCATGCCTGTCTCTTATTGAAGAGTACAACCGAGTTCATCCGTATCTTTATCGAGATAACAGTTTTCGCTGCTGATAATTTCAGTATAAGTATCCTCAACGGAAGGTCTACTCCATGAGTGCACCGAACCTTCACCTGAAGCAGCAAGGATAGCCATCTGATCAGATCTAAATGCTACTGCTAAAATTGAAGCTCTAGGCCCTTGAAGCTGCCTTAAGTATATTCCCGTATTTACATCCCAGAGGCGCACTGTTTTATCATTATAACCGGTGGTAAGAACGATGGTGCCATCGAAACTCAACGATACGCAACTGATCCGAATATGTCCAATAAACGTTCGTATGGGTTTACCTGTTTCACTATTCCATAGTATGGCAGTACGATCGCCAGAGCCTGTAAGAATCATTGTGCCACACGGGCTTACTACTGCGGAATTAATACCCTTGGTGTGCCCACTATACTTCATGAGTTCATTTCCCGATTTTATATCCCAAAGGCGCGCTGTCCCGTCACTCGATGCAGTCAAAATTCTTGTTCCACACGAGTATATTTCTGCCGAAAAAATAGTCTCTGTATGTCCCTTTAACTGCATTAACGGCTTTCCCGACTCAACATCCCACACCCATGCGGTACCATCATGAGAGCCTGTAAACAAAAGTCTCTCATCAGGACTCAATGAAACGCACCAAATGAGATCGAACAATTTTTTAAATAGACGTAATGGATCCTTATTCCATAATCTCCCTGTCGACTCTAAAGAATCGGTAAGTCCATTTTTCGCCTCGCCTGTTTCAAGAGAAGAGTCAGACAAATGAGGATGAGAAGCAAACTGCCGCAGTACTTTTCCTGTATGAGCATTCCAGACGCGTACTGTTTTATCCTGAGAACTAGTAACAATAGTTTTTCCTTCAGCACCTACTGCTCCTGCGATAATCGTACCGATATGTCCTTCAAACTCTCTTATAAGTTTTCCCGTTTCGCTTTCAAATAAGCAGGCTCTCTTATCACATTCGGTAAGAATAGTCTTTTTATCAGCGCTAAACTCCATTACCAAAATATCTTTACGACAATTTGGTAAATCTATTACCGTCTTGATATCCCACTCTTTAGCTCTTGCATACGCCCGGCGAAGCTCATCTCTTTGTCTGATTTCTACCGTTTCTTCTTCGATTTCACTTTGCATGCAATGAACAGATGAGCTCAGCATTAGTATACATACAGTACTACATATATATTTCTCAAAAAAATTCATACTACCCTTTACTCTACACGGAGTTTAATAACTTTCTATTGCATTTAGTATAACAGTTGAGAGTTTTTATTAAATCGCTACATGATGAATATTTTTATAAAAGTATGCACAGTGCTTATTAGTTGAGTGTGAATAAAACGGGAGTTGTATAAGTAACTGGATAAACTACGGATGCTACACAAGAAGTTTACAGTCGTGCTAACTATCTAAGCAGCACTAAGAAATATACAAAATAATACCAGTTTCACATGAAGCTAATAGTATTCATCGCAAATCAGAGACGAGCACAACTTTAAAAAATTGATATACTACTATTATATCGAAAGCTGTGGTGGAGAATATGATTGGAAAGGAGAAGCTGGGTGGCAAGTGCACTAAGAAAAGATATTGAATTATTGGACATCTATGATCGAGCAAAGCGAGAACAAAATGGACCAACTAGAGTAAGGATTTTGGCTATAGCATCTTTGCTTGAGGGTAAAAATAGAGAGCATGCTGCGAAAATCGCAGGGATGAGTGTAAGCAATCTTCACGTTTGGATAAGACGATTCAATGAGTATGGGTTGGAGGGATTAATTACCAAAAAAAAACTTGGAAAGAAATCAACTTGGACTTGCGAATGCGAGCAGTTCTTAAAAGGAAAAGCTCTTGAGGGAGCACGCTTTGAAGCACATAAACGGGTAACGTATCGATTAGAAGATTTTCGAGCTATGATAGAAGAAAAATTTGGTATTTGCTATGGAATATCAACTATCTGGTACAAACTAGAAGAACTGGATTTGTCATGGATATCTGTACGACAGCAACATCCTAAAAGTGACCCTGTCGTACAAGATGAATATAAAAAAACCCCCAATTCGATTAGGGAAATACAAGCACAACATCCAACTAAAAAAATAGAGGTTTGGTTCCAAGATGAAGCTCGAGTTGGACAACATGGAACTCTCACTAGACGTTGGGCCCAGAAACGCTCAAGACCTCGGGCTCTCTGTGATTTTCGTTTTGAATCAGCTCATATTTTTGGCGCGATATGTCCAGCTTCTAAAAAAGCGTTAGCCCTAGTGTTTAGTCAAATTGGATCAATTGAGATGGATTTATTTTTAACAGAAATAAGCAAAAGTCTTTCTTTGAACGCTCATGCTGTTATAATCATGGATCGGGCCCCATGGCATAAATCCGTAACTGTACCTCATAACATAACCATTCTTTATCTCCCTCCTTACTCTCCTGAGTTAAATCCTGTTGAACAAGTGTGGGATTATTTACGCTCAAATTATTTATCCAATCGAGTTTATGAGACTATCAATGATGTATTTGATGCCT
>JACDFK010000045.1 GCA_013815795.1 Candidatus Babelota bacterium
GTAATAGAGGTATTCACTCACCTGATAGATTCAGCAGAGAGATTAGTTCTATAGGGGTTGTTCTAACTATAAGGACATTCTCTTTAAAATACCGGTTGAACTTACAAAAAAAGGAGAGGATAATGCCCTCTCCTTTTTCATGATCTTTAAAAATAAACTTATACAAGTCCCATATCTTCGTCTTCGTTGAGTTCATTTTCTTCAAAAACATCTTCGTTTTCGGGTGCCAGTTCCTCTTGAGGAGCATAAGGAGTAGAACTGGTGTCAGGTGTTACGCATCCCCCGCCTGTCTGAGAACAGATCGTTGCTGGGGACCCAGTTACACAGGGAGCTGCATCACAGGGAGGAGCTACGGGTTCGCAGCATACCGGTTTTGGCCTACAGCAGCGTATGCGAGGACAACATACTCTTTTTTTTCTACAAATTCTACGGGTGCGACACACACGCGTCTTATATGGTCGTGGACAACAGACTCTTGGTTTACAGAGAGTTTCACGTCGGGGACTACATGCAGGACGTGGGGCAGGACAACAGCTTGAGGTATCGCTTGCCGGTACTATGGCAACTGCTTCCTGTGCTGCAGTACAAAGAAAAAGAGCAAGTGATAAGAGTTTTTTAATCATAGTAAATCCCTTGTATAATCAGTTAAAATCGTATTTCCAACGGTATGTCCGGCACTAGTACTTCATTAATAATACTACAAAAATCTTAACGTTTAGCGCAATGTTTTTCTATTATAAATTTCAAAAAACAGTAATAGATAGATAGTTCTAGTTGGTAGTGCTTTTGTTGGTATTCAGTGTGGAAAAAGAGCTGTTTAGTAGATATCTAACTATTACTGTTTTATTGTTAAAAAATACTTCTTCAGATCTTACCTACTTTTAACAAAGGAACTATCAGATAAGTATGCTGAAAAATTTTACAACAGATTGAGACAATAAGGACCTGCTATTTTCAAAGGTACCTTAAGTGTGGTATGTCGTGGCTTTTATTAAGAGACAAGTTGCTTTCAACAGGATCTTTTACAGAAGGTAACTATTTTGAAATATCTTTTGAAAGGCTTAAAAGGTATGGAAAAAAAGTTTAAACTGATTGATTGCTGTGCTTAAGCAGTTTCCTTTGAGCCTCATTAAGAGCATTTTTTATAATTTCTGTAAGTTCAACATAGGTGATAAGCTCTGAACCTTTTTTACAGTATACGACTAGATCGAACTGGTTTTGAAAGTGTTTTTCCTGATAAAAGAGCGACTTTAAGCGCCTTTTCATGAGATTGCGTGAAGGAGCAGATCCCATCCTTTTAGGAGTTACAATCAAAATTTTTGAAGAGATTCCGGCTTTTAGGGCTGCTTTAACAACAAGTTTTGAATGGTAATAAACGGAACGTACAAGAGTAAGAAGAGTCCTTATTTCTCGAGCTGTAAATAAACTCACAGCTCGAGACTGCGTTGGAATCTTAGGCATGCACTGCAATGCGCCTTCTTTTTTGTGATCGACGGCGATTAACGATTTTTCGTCCATCATGTGTTGCCATACGTTTTAAAAAGCCATGTTTTCTATTTCTTTTTTTTCTTTTTAATTTAAAAGTAACTGACATTGTGTTTCCTTTAGGTGAAATGTTGCTTCTGCTTATCTTTAATCATTTTACAGCAATAGTGAAATTTATTCAAAAAATATTTTTAACTGGTAGCGGTACTGGTTGTAATGAGGGAACTAGTAATCTGGGCTCTCCCTAATTCAAGCAGCGCTTTGCTGAGGACCCTGCGTAAAAGTACCCCTGTTTATAGCGTATTGAGGTATCGGTTTAAATACCTTTCGGCGTCAAGACTTGCCGCACAGCCAGTGCCTGCTGAGGTAATTGCCTGTCGGTAGCGATAGTCAGCTACATCGCCTGCTGCAAAAACCCCTTTAATGGATGTCTCAGTTCCATCTTTAAGAAGAAGGTATCCGTAGCTATCCATTTCGAGTTGGTCTCTAAAAAGAGAGGTATTGGGCGATAAACCAATAGAGATAAATACTCCGTCAGTTGTAAGGGAAGTTTTTTCGCCCGTTTTCTGATGAGTAACCGTAATACTGGTAACGTGTTTTCCATCTCCTGTTATTTCACTAACCGTGCTCTCATAGATAAATTTTATAGAAGGATTTGCTAGAATTTTTTGCTTAGTAGCAGATGAGGCAGTTAATGTAGGCAATATATGAACTATCGTAATGTCGTTAGTAAAATTTGTTAAAAAGGCAGCATTTTCCATGGCGGAGTCACCGCCTCCAACAATAACTACAGGTTTATCTCTAAAAAAAAGACCGTCACACACCGCGCAGGTTGATACACCTTTGCCCCAGTATTCAGATTCGCCTTTACAATTAAGTCTTTTAAAGGATGCGCCCGTTGTAATGATTAAAGCATGTGTTTCTATTTTTTTTGAGTACGGGTGGTTAACTGGAATGGGCGAGTAGAAAGATCGGCCTTTTCAAGCTCCTCACTAGCAATTTTACATCCATATTGTAACGCATGTTTTCGTATATTATTCATAAGTGTAGGCCCTAAAATACTTATTTCACCGGGCCAGTTTTCAACGCATGAAGTGCCCATAAGTTGGCCTCCTGGCTCTTTGCCTTCCAGGACAAGAGGGGAAAGTAGAGATCGTGCAGCATAAAGTCCCGCTGTTAATCCAGCAGGCCCTGACCCCACAATAACTAATTTTTCGACTGAGCTATTCATTGTATGATTCTTTCGTAGTGAAGATCTCTTACTTTCGTAAGGTAAGCAAAACGATGGTATAACCATCAAAAAATAAATAATACCATACAATAGTAAGTGTATAGAGAAATAAGTAATCTTGCAAAAGATAGTAGTACAAGGACCCTCTAAGCGATCAGCAACCATAAACTATTTCGGCGGAAGACAAATCATGCTTATACTATGCTATAATCTTTATCTAATCAGTTGTTTCGATTGTAACAGCGATTTTTTAAAAATTTTGATAAAAAGGTTGTTATAATCGGTATACGGTGCGAAGTTGAATAAAGAGTCTTATTAGAAAACAGTTATAAGGGACAAGGAAGAAATAGCTGAATCCAAAGCTTTCTACCGGAGCAGAAAGCTTTGAAAACTCGATGATTAACTTCTTTTTTTTGTAAATTCTTTAATAATGTAGTTGAGTGTCTTTTCTCTAAGACAGTAACGTTTAACAAGCTCTGACGATAAGGGAACTTCTTGTCGCTGCAATTTAAATTCAGGAAGCTTAAAGTGCATAAACTCCTTCATCCGTGGTCTTTTCAGTAGGTTTAGATAACTTCGAACATCTTCATCTGAAACTGAAATTCCTTCATTGAACGCAATAGCATCGATAATGAGTGCTTCCTTTAACTGTTTTTCAGCAAGTTGATTAACATTTTCCTTAAAATTTATCTGAGATTTGTAGACATGGTAATCAGGGTTAAACTGTACCGACTGCAGAACCATCGATCGTTGCCGTTCTACCAAATGATGTGGAAGCAAAAAGAAAAACTGTTTACAGACAAGTTTTAGAGAAGCTTCCATTATCTCTCTTCTCAGGGTGATATCATTACGAGTTGAAAAAACTTCAACCAACTTTGAGGCGAGCATCTCCTCATCAGCAAGAGAAAAATGGTGTTTAAAAAGATCGATATTAAAGTAAGCATTAGGAAGGTGATCTTTTATTTCAACAAAGAAGTTATATTCCATATCGGTAAGATGGCTAATGTATTCTTGAAGAAAGACACTTTGTGTAAAAAAGGAGTCTCCTACCTTTTTTCCTAAAAAAAGCTCCCGAAGGTCTTTTTCATCATCTTCTCCTTGAATAGAGATCCATAAGCTGCTTTTATAGGTATCTAAGAGAGGGTTATTGGTTTTATCAACCAAAGATATCTCAAACTGTATCCAGTCGCCCGGCTCTATGACAGATGACTTATGTTCTTTTTTGCGATCAGTCTCTTCCTTGATAAAGAATTCAACCTGTTTATCGAGATCTTTGTAATGTTTTCGCTCGAGGTGGCGAAGAGAGAGGCGCTTCCATTTTTGATCGTTTTCAAGTGCTGCACTTGCTAAGGTAAAAATAAACTGTGCATCTTCGTTTGGTTTTAAATAGATATCAACTAAATCAGGGTCTCCGATAACCACAATTTTGTTTTCAATTAAAGAGGCATATAAAAAATGTTGAATACAATGTGTGAAAAGTAGCTCTTTTAAATGCTCAAGTATATTAGGTCGGAAATTTTCAGCTATATAGTGTAAAGGAGTAGATCCTTTTAGGAAGCCTGGAGTTTGTGCAAGCATTTTTTGAGAAAGCAGTATTTGAGAATAGAGAGTATTAACATAGTCTCTTCCAACTGTTATCGTTGCTTTCTGTCTATTAGGTTTTTCTTCTACAACACTAAATATAAATTTTCCACCATGTTGATAATGATGTACCATCTAGCTCTCCCTTATTTTGATGGTGCAAGAGGAGGGACTTGAACCCCCACCCCCGAAAGGACTGGATCCTAAGTCCAGCGCGTCTGCCAATTTCGCCACTCTTGCATAAAATACATTAACTGGTGGGCCGCCTTGGACTCGAACCAAGAACCTGCAGATTAAGAGTCTGTTGCTCTACCAATTGAGCTAGCGGCCCAAATTTGGAGAAAATTTACTATAAAAGTATAGCATAGTTCTCTTAAAAAGTGAAGCGCTTTACAGAGCTTTTATCTCTTTTTCTTTATGCGAAGCAATACCATCACTGTGCATAATAAGCTTGTCAGTTACTTTTTGTAAAGACTCAGCCAATCTTCGTCCGTAGTCTTCAGATATTTTCTTAGACTTTTCCATCTCGCGAATCATATTGGATACTTCTTTTCTTACATTCCTTACAGCGATTTTACACGCTTCAAGTTTGGAATGCAATACTTTTACCAGTTCATCTCGTCGTGAGCTACTCATTTTAGGAAGTTGTATACGTATAATATTGCCATCATTCATGGGCGTTACGCCTAAATCTGATAAGGAAAGTGCTTTTTCTATTTCCCCTAACATGGCTTTATCCCACGGTTGAACAACAAGAAGTGCAGCATCGGGTGCGGTTACCGCAGAAACTTCTTTCAGAGGCATTGAGCTTCCATAAGCAGATATTCTCAAATCCTCGATCATTGAAGGGTGGGCTCTACCGGTTCTCACCTTTAAGAGTTCTTTCTCAAAATGTTTAATATGAGTACTCATCTCAAGTTCAACGTCTTTTTCGAACTGTTTTGCTGGAGCGCCTTCTTGTATTGTAATATTCATAAATAGTCCTTCTGGTAATCGTATTAAGAAATTCTGCTGCCATATGATGGATTTTTGGAAGCGTATAGTAATGCATTTTCTTTAAAAACATTAAATATTCTTAAAGGCATCTTATGCTGTTCTGCCAACGTGAATGCTGACAAGTCCATCACAGCATATCGATTTCTAATTGCGTCTTCATAACACACCTGCGTAAGTAGATGTGCATCTTTATTTTTATGTGGATCGCTGGAGTAGACTCCTTCGACATTCGTGCCTTTCCATACTTCACAGGCTCCTATTTGTAGAGCTCGCAGGACGGCGGTGGTGTCGGTCGTGAAGTAAGGATTACCACTTCCTCCCGCAAAAATAAGGCAGTCTTTTTCTTGAGCTGCTTTACGAAGTGCCTGAGGCGAAATTCTATCTCCGATCGTTTCATTTTGGGTAGCCGTAAAAAGATGCGTTTTGATGTCATAAAGCTCAAAAATATCTTGTATAATGAGTCCATTCATGAGGGTGGCAAGCATACCAACAGAATGGCTTACATTAGCGGAAATAGGTAAATCTTTTCCTGGATGAGCACCTCGAAAGAAGTTACCGGCCCCCATAACGATACCAAATTGATAGTCTGTGGACAGCTCTTTTAGTTGAGAAGCTATAGTTCTCAGTAGTGTTCCATCCAGCCCTTGGTCAGTATGAGGGAGTATTTCCCCGGTTATTTTTAATAAAACGGTCTTTTTTGTGCTATTCATTGAGTTAAGCGCCTATCTCGTACCTAACAAAACGTTTTACCGTGATCTTTTCACCCATCTTAGCAATTAGATCTTTCAGGTGATCATCAACAGTGATTTTATCATTTTTAATATAAGGTTGATGCATTAAACAGATTTCTGCATAATACTTTTGAAGTTTTCCTTCTATGATCTGATCAATAATTTGAGCTGGTTTTCCGTGTAACTGCTCTCTGTAGATATTTTGTTCTTTTGCTATCAGTTCAGGATCAACTTCCTGGGAAGAAACACACAACGGTCTAAACGCAGCAATTTGCATAGCAAGATCTTGTGCGAACTTAGCCATCTCATCTGTCCGTGCAACAAAATCGGTTTCACAATTTATTTCGATAAGAACACCCACCCGAGACCCTGGATGAATATATGCTTGAACTATACCTTCAGCTGTTACATTTCCAGCGCGTTTTTCCGCTACAGCGGCACCTTTTTTTCTTAAAAGTTCGATCGCTTTTTCGACGTCTCCGCCTGCTTCGGTAAGTGCCTTTTTACAGTCCATCATTCCTATGCCTGTACGTTCTCGTAGTTTTTGTATCAGCTCTAATGTAACTTCTGCCATGAAAACTCCTTAATCAATTGAATGGTATTTTCTCTAGTGTGCCAAAAATGGAAGATTTGAGCAATATAAAGCAGTAGCTGCTTGTCATAATTTATAATAAAATGCCAAAACTTCTGGTAGATAGATGGTATTGAGATGTTTTCTAAGGAAACTATACTGTAATAATCGCTTATACCAAAACTTTTATTACGTAAGGAACTTGGCACATGGTCTTATAAATCGAAATGCTTATTAGTGGGAGAGGTTTCTCTAAAAAGCGCTCTTAAAACTAATTGCAACACTTTTTATAGTGTTTCGATAAAGTATAAAACAGTTTTTAGATTACACTCTACTCATGAGAAGAGCTGCATGTACTAGTATAATTTAGTATTTCTTTTTGTAGCAATAAATGTTCTTAGCTTATCAAGCTTTCTCAAGAGAGATCGTTCTTGTGTATACTGTTCAATATCTTCAAGTTTAATCCATCGAAGATCATGAGATTCTTCACTAATGATGATCTGTGCATCTTTATGTGTTTGTAAAAGATAGATAATATCATAATGGCGCTCGCATGCTGAAGGAATAGGATGGATATCTACATCAAAAATGGTATCAAGAAGAAAGTCTATTTTAGTTGTACCAGATTCTTCTTGAGCTTCCTTTAAGGCTACTTGCTTTATATGAGAGTCTCCATCTGCGTGTCCACCTAGTTGCAGCCATTTATTGAGTTTTTTATGATGTGTAAGTAGAACGTGAGAATTTTCACTATTAACTATCCAAGCAGATCCGGTAAAATGACCTTTGCTGGTGCGCTCGAAGCAGAAGGGGTTTGATAGGAGCAGTGCTTCACAGTTTTCTACGTACTCTTTTTCTTCTTCTGTAATTAACGAAGTTAGGGTGTAGAGACGTAATTCTTTAAGAAGATTATAGGTATTCATAGGCGCCTTTCTAGAATGCGTGATGAAATGCTGTTCGTTTTTTTAAATTACTCTTCTAATAAGCAATTTTTCAAGATCTCTTTTAGTAAGATACCATCATTTTTATGTTTTTAAAATCTACATTCTGGAGAGTGCATTACTTAGAAATGGTAAAAAGCATGTTTCAGGATTGAATTTTTTAATTATTCTGCTATACTAATACTATCCTTAACATTATAAATATTCGTGTACACTAAAGGAAGTTATGGCACAGACAAGAGAAGTAGTAAGCATTGATCATTATGCAATTTTTGAAACAGGCGGTAAGCAGTATCAAGCTCTTGAAGGAAAAACAGTTGGTATTGAAAAACTTGACCTGCAAGAAGGCGCATCAGTTACTTTTGATAAAGTGCTATTACGAAAAACAGTAGCTGGACTAGAAGTGGGAAGACCCTATGTTTCTACTCCTATAAGAGCGTCTATTGTAAAGCATCTAAGAGGGCCTAAGCTTATAATATTCAAATTTAAGCGTAGAAAAAAAGCTATGAGAAAACAGGGACATCGTCAAGCTATAACGGTAGTTCGTATTGAATCTATCTAGGAGTTGTCATTGTCTTACAAACAAATAGCACTTTTTTGCCTTGCAATGATGAATAGTATGGGTTCGGAAAATGATGCAGATGGTTCTGAAAAAGCAGAGCCATCTTATTTTTTTCTCAACGATTCTTTTATTGCTATTGAAGAGCTCCTAGAAAGCTCTCCTGATTTAGCAGATTCTTTTGAGGAGCTTTCAGCTCAAGAGCGGGAAAAACTACTAGAGTCTATTGCGTTATTTAATGATGCACTTTCCACTGCGTTTATCGATATAATTACTACCAGTGAAGAATAATATTTAAAGTTTATTCCCGCTTATCTTTTCTAAGCATGCTTTTTTTTTGCTTTTTCCTCATATGAGTATCCTTTCGTCTAAAAACCCCCCCTTTTTGCACCATATAATTTTTTATTGTTTATTTTTGAAAATAAATTATAAAAAATTATAGATTTTTATGTTATTAGTATTGTATTATTACAATTAGATATATTTAAAATAGGTGTAATAATGAAAAAAACTGTTTTCCGATTTTTTAGCATGCTCATTTTAACGATGTTTTCATTTAATAAACTTGAAGGTGGTAGTTCACGAGCACAGGCTCTAGTCATCGACAATAATCGAAAAATAGTCGTTGTGGGGGAAATGAATAATACCAACAATGGGACATTAGAATTTGCTATAGCCCGTTATAATAGAGATGGATCGCTTGATGCTACGTTTAACCCACTAGGAGAACTTCCTGGTACTGTTACAGTTGGAAGTCCTACAAGAGATGATAGTATTAATGCGGTCGCTATCGATCAAAATAACAAAATCGTTGTGGCTGGAGTATCTGATAGTCAGTTAAATGCTCAGTGGCAAATTGCTCGTTTTAATGAAAATGGAACGTTAGATATAACCTTTAACCCTTTAGGGATAGGGTCAGGTCAAGCGGGTGTTGTCTTATTACAAATTACGGTGTTTGATACGGCCACGGGCGTGGCTATTGATAGTCAAAATCGCATAGTTGTATCGGGATCAACTAACGATGGACTGTTGGTGAATGCTGCGGTTGCACGATTTAACGAGGTAGGAACTCTAGATACTACATTTAACCCCGCATCTACCATTCCAGGTGTTTTTACGTTAAATTTAGATGAAAACCTGACAACAGGCAATGCGCTTGTTATCGATGATGAGGATAGTATCTTTGTCTCAGGATTTGCTAAAACGACTTTAACTTCTCGATTTCTTGTTTTTAAACTTACTGAAAACGGTCTTTTGGATCCTGCATTTACAGGTCTTTCATCCCCCGCGGGAACTGCACTTTTAAGTATTCAAGGTCTTGATGACAGAGCCTTTACTATAGGGATCGATTCAAACGGTAGAATAGTGGTTGGCGGCTATTCTACAGAGCCTGTAGGGATTACTGACTTTGCTTTAGTGCGATATCTTCCTACTGGAATACTTGATCCAACATTTGACTTAGTTACCAATACAGGAATTGTTCTTACTACTTTTTCTCCCAATTCGGCAGCAATAGACTCTTTAACATTCGATAATCAGGACAACATCGTTGTTACCGGCTTTTCTAATAATGGTTTTAATGATGCTTTTACAACCGCCCGTTATACTCAGTCAGGAGCATTGGATACTACCTTTGGACTGAATGGTATTGTGGTAAGTAATATTAGTCCCGCAGTTGAGGAGTTTAGAGCGGTAGGAAATGCTGGCACGGGGGTAGTTGTAGATCAAAACGGTCTTATTTTTGTCTCCGGTTTTTCATTTGATGGAGTGCAGGATAATTTTACTACTCTTAACTATCTTCCTTCAGGGATATTTAATCCTTTTTTTAATCCTCTGAATCCTGGAGTGGTGATCACCGCTTTTGGAACGAGCATTCCTTTAGGAAATGGTTCTCCCTATGTTATTGCCTCTGATACTACTGGGGTAAGCCCTGAAATACTTGAAAATGTAGTATATCCAGTGGTACCAATAGAACCAAAAATATCGGCAGAAGGACCTTTAATAACCAATGACTTTCAACCTTTTTTACGAGGAATATCGTCTCCCAACTCTATAGTTACCCTGTTTCTTAATGATATTCCCCTCATGACCGTACTTTCAGATTTTAAGGGAGAATGGCAAGCTCTACTTCCTGCTTTACTTGATGGAACCTATGCGGTGACTGCATCAGCAACCAATCCAGTTACAGGTTTAAGTCTTTCTTCCTTGCCAATTTCATTAACTATTTCAACCCAGCCACCAGAGCCTCCGGTTATTTTGACTCCTCAAGCGCGCCAAAAAATACGAGGAGCGACCGTGTTCATTGGAGGCAAGGCTGGTCCCTCTCAACAGATAATGATAGTTATCGATAGGATAAAACAAGGAGTTGTTAAAACCGATAAGGTGGGTGCTTGGTCTTTTACATCAGGTCCGTTACTAAGCGGTGCGCATCTTGTTTCGGCGAGCGCACTAGATAATGCAGGAAATATAAGTGCACCCTCAGAAGAGATACCTTTTTTTATAGATACCGGAGTTCAACCAGCACCCCGTATTTTAAGCCCGAGAAATGCTGCGGTGATTCCTTCAGCTGCATTGCTTCTAGAAGGGGAAGCTCAAGCAGGCTCTTCTGTCGTGGTTTACCTTAATGAAAAGATTGTAAAAACGGTTACGGCAGATCCCCGTGGTAGGTGGTCCTTACAGCTGCCGCCTTTGTCTAATGGAAATCACCGTATATATGCGACAACTATGAAAAAGCTATCTTCTGAAATTATTACCGTAACGGTTAATGATCAGCCGGCACCTTTAAATAGAAGAGCTCCTCTTCGTTTGCGAGGTCCTATACAAGGGGAGGCTAATCCTGGAAGTATTATTACTCTTTTTCTTAATCGAAGAAGAATCGGCCAAGTAGTAGCGAATGCTCAAGGTGCGTGGTCGTATAGTCCTCCTTCGGATACCATAAAGCCAGGTGTGTATCAGCTTTCATTGAGTATTGCCGATAAAAACGGATCGGTAAGTTCATTTGTAGAAAAAAATGTTGAACTATAGTCGTGCAAATCGTGTTAAATTTTTAACAGTTCCTGAAATAATAAGAACGTCGTTTTCCGCTAATATATCATCAGGATCTATCTGTTCAATTTCTTCAGATACCTTTCTTCCTAAGCATGTTATTCCGTAATTTTCGGGCAAATTAAGCTTTTTTAACGATTTATGATGCATCGAAAAAGGCACTGGTGCTTGAGCTATGCAAAACTGTTGAGTGATACGAAAAAGAGCTTTGAAAGGGAGGCTGAGTGTATCAGCGAGTCGTCGTCCTTCTTCCCGTTCAGGTAATACTATCTGATCGGCGCCAATAAGCTGTAAAATTTCTCTATGAATTTCGCTTATTGAACGGGTTATAACATGCTTACTTTGTAAACGATGCTTTAAAAGGGCAGTAACTAAAATAGATTGAGCAAAATTTTCGCCCATCGCTACAATAATTACATCCATATCATCAGCGCCGATACTTCGCAAGGATTCCTCGTCAGCGACACGCATACAAATTGCCTGAGAAACTTTATCTCGTATGGAGGCAACTATCGCCTCATTACTGTCTACAGCGAGTACTTCCACGCCATTGTCAGAGAGCGTTACTGCAAGATGGTAACCAAATCGACCAACGCCAATAACGCATACTTTCATGAACGGTTCCTTTTCTATTTTTAATAAAATACGTTGAATAAAGCTTGTACACTATTTTCGACAAAACAGTAGTGGATGCTACCCTGGAGTCTCTATGTTCAGTGAGGCTTTTTATTAGCATAAATCTTTCAGGATATTTGTACAAGGAGCTCTCTATATTTATTTGATAAAGGATCTCTTAACTGATCATTAAGCGTTCTTCAGGATATTGGAATTCAACTCTTTCTTTATGAACACGGAGTGCCAACATAAGTGTTAATGTTCCGACTCTTCCCATAAACATGTTAAGTATTATAAGAAGTTTACCGGGAATTGAAAGGAAAGGGGTAATGTCTGTAGCAAGGCCTAAATTAGTAAAGGATGACACCGCTTCAAAGAATACGCTTATAAAGCTACTTTTATATTCAATTAATGCCAGACAAAAAATACTTACGGTTATCCAGCATACGCTTAAGGCCAAAATTGCCATAGCTTTAAAAATCTGATCTTGGGGAATACGGCGTCCTTTTAGTTCTACTACAAGCCTCCCTTTAATAACTGCTCGAATAGTTGCAAGAAAGAGAGCAAGAGTGGTCACTTTAATACCACTCCCGGTTGAAACGGGAGATGAGCCTATGAAACTGTACATAATAATCATAAATACGGTTGCTGTGTGCATCGTGTTAATATTAATAGTTGTTAAACCCGTTCCTCGGTAGGCAATAGCATTAAAAAGCACGTTGCTTATCGTGACGTACCACGGACTAGTACTATAATGGCTTGGCCCTTCGATAAAGATGAGTAAAAGGGTAACAGAACTGATCAGTAAAGCAGTTACAGGGATAACTACTTTAGTAGTTAAAGAGACCCGAAAGCGTTTTTGTAGAAGCCTCTGTTTTGCATAAAAAAAGAGTTCATAAATCGTTATAAATCCTATACTTCCTAAAATAATCAGCAGGCCCGTTACCGCTAAAAAAGGAATGTTGTCTTTAAAGGGGATCAAGCTATTTTGGCCAAAGATACTGAGTCCTCCATTGCAAAATGAAGATATACTATGAAATAGTGCGTAAAAAAGCCCTTCGGTATAGGGGTATTTATCGGCAATAAGGGCATAGATGCATACAGCTCCTATAAATTCAGAAATAAGAGTAAATCCTATAATGAAATATAATATGGTACGAGGATTTTTTAACGCCGTTAGTTCAAAAACCTGGCCGAGCATATAGTGAGTAGATATCCCTAAATTAACAAAAAGAGATACTAAAAAAAGCCAGAGCGTCAGAAGGCCAATGCCCCCAATTTGAATGAGTGCGAGGATAATACTTTTACCTAAGAGGGTAAAGGAATCAAAGGGCACTGTAAGAACCCCTGTTACACACGTTGATGAGGTGGCAATAAATAAACAGTCGATAAATGAAATAGGAACTCTTTGAGCCCCTGGAAGCATTAAAAGAAGTGTGCCCAAACAGATAGTCAAAAAAATCGAGAGAAGTACAGTTCTTCCTGGTGAATCACATAAAAATTTGGTTAAGTACATTATTTTCCTTTAAGTCTGTGAGTATGAGTATACGTGCTAAGGTACCCCCTTTGTCAAGTAGAAAATCAGGAAAATAACAGAGTGTTCTGAGATTTAAGGCCTGCAGATCGATACATACAGGAGTTCCGCAAAATTATTGTAAAATCTGAACCATATTGACTTTTGAAAAGAATTGGGCTCTATTACTAGTGAATTAAACTCTATAGGAGAGCCCAATGATCGGTACCGAACGAAAATTATATTACCCAATGATGTTAATCTTGTCAATGCCTTGTAAAAAAACTGCAGAAGCACTCGCTAAAACAGTTAACAAAAGTGGAGATACTGTTTTACGTATTCTAAAAGATGAGTGTATTGATACGAATGAACTTATCTGTAAGGCACAACAGTATTTTGGTGATAACAAAGTAGATATAATCATAGATGATACAATAATTAATAAAATGTATTCGAAAAGTATTGAAGGGACAGGAGATATCTATGATCCT
>JACDFK010000046.1 GCA_013815795.1 Candidatus Babelota bacterium
TCTTTTCCCTTCTCTACCGTATAATAAAGCATCAGTCCATGCCATTCCGCTTTTATTGTTCTGGAATGCTCGTTTCTACGCAGTTTTAATGCAGGGTGTTGTTTTAATGATCGTTTAACACCATCGCTTTCAACAACTCTATTAGTAGCTGCTCGTGCAACAAATCGAATGTTCTTCTGCATCAGAAACTCCATCATCTCTTTAGTCACATAAAGGCCATCAAAGATGAGTCCTTGTGCATTAATTGAAGATGGAATAGAAAGAATAAGCTCTTGAGCAAGAGCTATTTTAGTTTTATATTCTTCTTTTGCAACGTCTTTATTGTACCATAAAGCATATACCAGAGGGATAGTTTCGTTACCGTTCGTCCAAGCAAGTGTTATGAGTGATAAACCCAAGTAAGATCTATTGGTAATCGTATCAAACACTTCAGAAGTTCCTTCAATAAATTTAGAAAATTGCTTGGTAACAACCGAATCATCAATAACAAAGAACCCGTCATGTGAAAAGGGCTTAATGTAATTAAAAAAGCGCTGTGGTGAAAAAGATACATATGGCCTTTGCTTTTTGAGAAACCGACAAATGCTACTGTGAGTCGTATTAAGAGTTTTAGCAATAGAAGGGATTGTCTTTCTTTGTGACGTTAAAATAACCCCACAAGCAAAATTTAAAATAAAATTAGTATAAAATTTCTTAGAATTGTTTATAATTGAATGGAGCATAGGGGGTCCTTTTTTGAGAGTGAGTTTTCTTAATTGGACCCCCTATGCTCTTATTTGTCAATTCTAATTTTCTTTTGTGAACCTCATCACCTGCTTTCAGATTAGAGTTTTGAACAATTAAAGGCTCAATAAAGCTCTATTTTCAACTATTTAGACGTAAAAATACTTCATTTAAAATAAAGAAATAGCGACCTGATTAGCTCTTTAATAAGTGTTGCTTAAGTCCTGATGATAAAATTTCTAGACATTCTATAAGAGTTGAGCGAAGTAAGGGTGACATTATCTGAAAAGTTTTTTTATTAAGGATTGTGCTTATTAAAGGATCACTTAATACGTTAGTAAGAGAACACTAAACAATAAAGTTTAAAAGCCTAAGAAATATTTTTTTAAAAAGAGATGGAGACAGCTTCTACTCAGTCTTTCTGTCTTGGTTTATCTCAGAATAAAATTCCACTCTAAAAAATAACAGGCATCTGTCGGTACTAGAGTGAAATTTTATTCTTTTTTACAAAAGTGATTTTTATAGTTCGCCTAGTAGTTTTTCATTTTTTTTATCGTTCCACCACGACCCTGCCCAACAATGCATGGCAAAAGTTTCTGGTTTAATCATCGATTCGATAATACGGTGATTTTTATTGTCTTGATTTTCTAATACTATAAGGCGATCTCTAATATCTATAGGATAAAAAAAGCTTGCTGGGAGAGCAATAATATTGGACGTTTGATTTTCCACAAATTTCATAAAGGATCTTTGAAGGTGTCGGGGCCCTACTTTATCAATAATACTGCCAAGTACTTTTGGATTCTTATAAGTATACCAGTCATTTTTAACCGTAGTGATGCAATCTTCTAATAAAGGGTGTCCTGGAACTGAGCCTAGAGCAGCATTGTTTATTTCACCATAACAATCAATTGGTTGTATAGTTGTCCAAAAGTCGTATTGAAGAAGTATGTCTAGGGGTTGTAAGCATACAAAATCGACATCGAGATAGATTCCGCCATATTTAAATAAAATTTCATAACGAAGGATATCTGCTTTTTCGCCGTAATTTACCGATAAACTATAAAACTTTTGGTTATAAAGTTGTAAATGAGTAAGATCTGCATCTGTCCAGAGTTTATACTCCCAGTCTGGGTGATGTTTCTTTATACTTTCTTGAGATTCTTTGAAAATTGCCGGAGGAGTCTTAGGGCCTACCCAAATTTGATGTATTATTTTTGGTATTACCGGTTTACCCTGAGTTTTTTTGTTTAAAAAACTATTTTTATCATAGAGTTTTTTTAAAGTATTAAGTCTGGTTAGTCTATCTTTAGTTTTTTTAGTGCCTTTTAAAAAATATGCCCTTCTTATGTCATGGTTTTTCTTTAAACTCCATTCCATAGAATTAAAAAAATCTACATGATGAACGTTAGAGGAAGCACTAAGAGGATCATATATAAGAGAAGAAAGTTCTTCTTGAGAACTAGCTAAAGGAGCCTCATATAACTTATCCAAGGTAAAGGAATCGGAATCCTTAAGGGTAGTTTGTTTGTGAAATTTCGAAGATAACTCTTTCTCACGTGTATCCTTCTTTTCTACATTTTCACTTAACGCATCCGATGAATCGGTTGAAGGAATAAGAGGAGAAGTTATAGGATCATAATCAAGAGGTTGAGTGATGTGTTGAACAGGTTCATCATTTAAAATTGAGGTTTCTTGGGTAACGGAAGGAGTTATCACTCCATCCTTTGTATTTTCTACCATACTAAGCTGTGTATCTGTAAGCTGATTTTTTTGGGCGCGTTTAGAGAGACGTTTTTTCTCTTTGCCCGTTTTTTTTTCGCTATCCTCATCGAGCAAATTAGGTGGAGAAGTAAGGATAAGGCCCGTGGCAACAGAAATAATTTCTTGAGTTTTTTTATCGGTAAAGTTCAGTTTTTCATGAGAATAAGAAAGGAGAGGGGTAGCTTCGCCCACCGGTTGAAAATATGTTTTATCCGGTGAATCAGGTTGAGAAGCTAAAGGAGTTTTCGGGGAAACAGGTAAAACCGCTGGGACTTCTTGATCGTTACTGTTGCTATGTTTCTCAGGTTTAGAAGTATTATTTAGAAATTTATTAGTAGAGAGAGAGGATGTTTTTTGAGCTGTTGTAGTGCTGGTTGCTTCTTGTGGCGGTGTACCAAACACATACGTAGTAAAGAATGTTATAAAAGAGCTAAAAAAACCTGATTCTATCTGAGTTTCTTGGATTTCTTCATTACTGCAGATAAGGGGAGTTGTTCCGAGTAAAAACATACAGCATAGTGTCTTAATAAATTTTGTCATGGAAATTCCCTTTTGTTTTTCTAGTTTTTTTATATCAATGACTCTCTTTAAATCCTGCTATACCTAGGATAAGATTTTTTGCGTTTTATTGAAAAATACAAATTTGCTCTTACCAAAATATGCGTATTTATCTGAAAAATCTGAAAGTCATCACATAACCGATTTTACAAATATACCCCTGTCTTGGCTTAGTTATTAGATTTTTTGGTTTTAAGTATCCAAAACATCTTTTTCTTATGGCCTCTAGCGATGGTTTCATTCTATCTGTTTTCCTTCTGTTTTATCAATACTGTTATAGAAAATTTCAGAGATACTACTAAGAATTTAAAATCAGATGTAATTCCCTTCTCTAACCGTAGCCACCCTGTAGTCTGCCAGAAGATAGATGCGTAGGCGCTTAAGGCGGTATTGGGTGCTTATGTAGCTTTTAGATGTCTGTTCTTACATACACGCAAAAGAGAGTACTTTTAAAATATTAAAGTCGTAGTAATACACTGATATTTCTCTATTCTATGTAGTGCTCTTAAAGCGTTATAATTAATCCAAGAGACTTTAAAAGAGGTATCTTACACCGCAACTGATGAGGGTCGCTTTTTCAGAGACTATGGTCTAGGAAAGAGGATTAGGGGTGAAAAAAATCTGACTGGTATAGGTATTTTTCTTTATAGTAGCGTAGAGCGCAAGGATTTCTGCCATAGTTTCAGCCTTCAGGTATATCTTCCTTATAAAAACTTTTTTGATCATATGAACAGGTGGTTGGCTAGGTCCCAATAGGGTCATGGAGGTCTTTTCTTTGCCAATTATTTTTTTTAGATATAAAGCAATATGTTTGGCTTCTTGTATGATCAGAGATTCGTTTTCATTTTTAAGCTCAATTTCTGCAAATCGTATAAAGGGCGGATATCCTACAAGTTTTCTGTTTTGTATTTCGTGTAAATAGAATGCGCCATAATTTTGCTCGTTGCTATAGTTATAAATGGGATGATCAATCATAGTTTGTATAATAACGGAGCTCTCGGGAGATTGACGGCCTGCTCTGCCCGCTACCTGAATGAGCTGCTGAAGTGTAACCTCAGCGGCATTGTAAAAGGGGAGACCAAGATTTATATCGGCCCATAAAACACCGACGAGTGTAACGCGGGGAAAATGGTAGCCTTTAGTAATAGTTTGGGTGCCGACTAAAATATCAAGTGCTCCTTCTTGAAAATCGGTGACTGTTTGGATCCATTTTTTTTTATTCATTGTCGTATCGAGATCTGCTCGGCCTATACGTGCTTGGGGAAAAAGTTTTTCTAATATGGTAACAACTTGTTGTGTTCCTATTCCCTTTTTTAGGAAGGAAAATTTTTTACATGAAGAACAGCTTTCGATTGCGCATGAAAAAGAGCAGTAATGGCATACTAACTGTTCATCTGCATGATAAGTCAAGCTCACTGAGCAGTTCACACAGTGAGGAATATGTCCACATTCTTTACATTGTATAAAAAAGCTATGGCCTCTACGATTTAAAAAGATGATAGTTTGCTCTTTCTTTTCAAGCTGTTTAGTAAGTGCTTCTGCCAGTTCGCTACTTATCCAGAAGTTGGGTCTATGTTTTTTAGTGGTCAGTTTTACAAGAGTAATGGTGGGGAAAGCGCCTGCAAACCTTTTTTTTAATTCAAAAAGGTTCCATTTTTTTTGGGAAACATTATAAAGAGAACTTATTGAGGGAGTAGCAGATCCAGCAATAAGCGGTATGTGAGAAATCTGAGCACGCAATAATGCTGCTTCCTTTGTATTTATTTTAGGGTGTTTTTTTTCTTGGTATCCTACCTCATGTTCTTCGTCGATTATAATTAACCCTATATGAGGGATAGGCAATAATATAGGAAGATGTACTCCAATAACGACAACGGGTCTATTGCTTACAAGATGGGCCCAGAGTGCTCTTTTTTCTTTGACTCCTGTAGCTGAGTGAAAGCTGTAAATAGGTATATCAGAGGGAAGCTGTTTCCTTAAAATGCGCGTAAACTGCGCAGCAAGGGATACTTCTGGCAAAAGGAAGAGGCTGCTTTTTTGAAGCGACCATGCATATATGATGAGTTTTTTATAAATTTCGGTCTTACCAGATCCGGTTACTCCATTGAGTAAGGCAGGAAAATAGGTTCCATTCTTTATAGAAGGAAGGATGGCATTTACTATTTCCTGTTGCTCAGGAGTGAGAAGAGCGCTCTCTTTTTCAAGTAGTTCTTTCTCTTCTAGAATCTCTGGTTCTTGTTCTTTTTCATTTAAAAAATGGCGAATTTTTTTTAAAAAGTGAAGCCGGTTAACTGCATAGTAGGAACTAAGCTTTTGAATAAATGAGAAATAATGGGCGTCAGAAGGAATAACGCTTTTTGAGCTCGCGGTTCTGATGGTATAAGTGGTGGTAGCATCGAGTGTTGAAAATATCTCTTCAACGACTGCTGTCTCAACTCTTTTTTGAAGAGGTACCTCTATAATGGTACCGACAAGATCCTTAGTGTCCCACGTATCTGGAATAGTATAAATTAACGGTTCTTTAAAACCGTTCAGCAGTTTAACCCGTATATACATACTATTATAAATGTGTATATTTTGTATGTTTGCCTTTTGCTTTCTCGATCGGATATTTTAAAGCATTAAGTTCCATTTTTCTTTCAAATGCTTTAGAAATATCAATATTATAGCGACCACATAAAGCCACAACGTATGCCAATACATCTGCGATTTCATGTTCTATCGATTCTCTGTGTGTTTCTAACTCTTTAACAGATTCTTGTGGATCTAGCCATATAAAAAACTCCATAAGTTCAGCTGCCTCAGTGGCTAAAGCCATCGTAAGGTTTTTGGGTGTATGAAATTGTCCCCAATCTCGCTCATCTGCAAAGGATAACATCCTTTTTTTAAGATCTTCGAGCGTTGTTAGTGTATCGGTCATGATGTTCCTTTATCCGGTAATATATATGCCTTCTTCTAGTGTACCATCCTTGAGGTCAAATTCAAAAAAACTCTTTATTTAAAAGGTAAATAGCTTTTTATCAAAAAAATAGAGAATAAAAAAGGACTGATCAGCACAAAAAGAGTTGTATCTAAAGTAGGTTTGATCTATCGTAATTGTCGGGAGGAATGTATACTCTTTGAATAAACCTTTTTGATTGTATGGTAACACTCGGTAAAATTTACTCTTTTTATATGAAATAGAGAAAAGAAATATTAGAAAATCGTATTGTAAAAAACTGCAATAAGTAGCTTATGGTGAAACTAGAAAAAACTGAAAAAGTATACTTTCGATGGTTATACTGCACGCATATAAGGAGCTTTTATGGACAAACTATCGTTTCAAGACGCGGTATTCATTATTGATGGATCGTCATTTCTCTATAGAGCATATTATAGTGTGCGACCGTTAACCACTCGAGAAGGAATACCTGTTAACGCTGTGTTCGGTTTTTGTAGGATGATTAGAAAACTGCTCGACACCTATAAACCTTCTCATATGGTACTTGTATGGGATAGTAAAGGAAAAACAGTAAGGCACGAAGTATATTCGGAGTATAAGGCGACTCGTCAAGCAACACCCTCTGATCTGATGCAGCAAAAAGAGATTATTCAAGAGTTTGCTGATATCATAGGCCTGCATCAGCTTTCGATGCCCGGGGTAGAGGCTGATGATCTTATGTTCTCTGTTGCTAAGCAGTTGGGTTTTGAGAAATGTCGATCGGTATTAGTAACCTCCGATAAGGATCTTGGTCAAGCATTAGGCGATTACACTGTTATATTAGATCCTTTTAAGGAAATGATTATTGATCAAAAAGCATTAGAAGAAAAGATTGGATTTTCACTTGAAAAACTACCTTTCTACTATGGACTCATAGGAGACAGCTCCGATAATATACCCGGTGTAGCAGGAATTGGCCCTAAAGGGGCTCAAAAGCTTGTTCAGCAGTTTAGTTCCTTACAAGAGCTCTATGACAACATTCATACTATAGAATCAGAGCGTACGAAGATGCTTTTAGAGCAGTCGAGAGAAAATGCTTTTTTGAGTGAGCGTCTTTTTAAGCTTGAATTTTATGAAACAGTCTTAACCCAAGAGAGTTTTCGATTCCTTGATGCAAACTGGGTTAATGCTTATCCTCTTTTCACAAAATACGAATTTAAGTCGTTAATAAAAGAGCAAGGAGTAGTTAAGCCAGAATCGGTTACTCTTCACAATAAATATACGTTTATTTTAGTGGATACGCCGGAAGAGCTCTCTTCTATGTGTTTAGATATAGAAAAATATGGGTCGTGTGCTCTTGATACAGAGACCGATGGACTTGATCCTTTACAAAGTACTATGGTAGGAATGTCACTTTCTATGCAAGAGGGAATATCGTATTATATTCCTTGTGGACATAGAACTGATGAGCGGCAGCTCAGTAGAGAGATGGTAATACGGTATACAAAGCCTATTTTAGAAGATATACGAATCAAAAAATATCTTCATCACGTTAAATTTGATGCTCTTGTATTACATAATGCCGGTATTACTTTAAGAGGTTTTGTGTTTGATACGATGATAGCTGCAAGTCTTCTTGCTGATAGTAGTAAAAGTATTGGACTGAAAGCTTTATCAGACTTCCATTTTCAGGAGCCTATGTTTGCTTTTAAAGATATTGTGAAAGGAAATGCTTATAAAGATTTTTCCTATGTGCCTCTTGCACTCGCGACAGAATATGCCGCGGCCGATGCTCATCAGACGCTTAAGTTGGTGCCTCTATTTGAAGATGCTCTTAAGAAAAAAGGGTTAGAAGATCTTTTTTACACTCTCGAAATGCCGGTTTTAAACGTTCTAATTGAGATGGAGAAAAGAGGTATTCTTTTAGATCGAGAAGTCTTACATGAAATTGATGTAGAGGTTTCCCATTCGATCGTAAGTCTAAGAGCGGAGATTATTGATCTAATAGGCCCCGAGCACGCTGACATTAATCTTAACTCCCCGAAACAGTTAGAAAATCTGTTATTTAGTCATCTTAAGTTACCCTCGATGAAAAAAACGACCAGAGGAGCTTCCTACTCTACAGATCAGGAAGTGCTTGAAGTTCTTGCGACAGTTCATCCGGTGCCTCGCCTTATTATGCGATACCGTGAACTCTTTAAATTAAAAACAACGTATCTAGATTCTTTAGGAGGCTATGTACATAAAGACACGGGGCGAATCCATACAACGTATAACCAGACTGCTGTTGCAACAGGCCGTTTAGCAAGTTCTGAACCAAATTTACAAAATATCCCCGTGAAGAGTTTTGCTCTTCGAGCTGCATTTAAGCCAGCGCCTGGATATCTTTTTTTATCAGCGGATTATTCACAAATAGAGCTACGAGTATTGGCCTATTTATCACAAGACTCGGTGCTTTTAGAAGCTTTTTCTGAAAACCGTGATATTCATGCACTTACTGCTGCAGGACTTTTTGAAGTGCCAGAGAGCAGTGTAACTCATGAGCAAAGACAGGTAGGAAAAAGAATTAACTTTAGTATTTTATACGGGTTAACCGCTCATGGACTCTCTCAAGATCTTTCAATAAGCCATGCTCTTGCGAAGGAGTACATTGAGAGGTATATGCGTCAATATCCGGGAGTAGTTGCGTGGATGGAACAGGTTATTATTCGTACTAAAGAAAAAGGATATGTTGAAACAGTGTGGGGGCGTCGTAGATATTTACCGGGCATTTATGAAAAGAATAAAAACTTATATGATTTAGCGCGTCGTGTTGCTATTAATACGGTTGCTCAGGGTACAGCTGCGGAGATTATGAAAAAAGGAATGATTTTACTTGAGGATGGTTTACACAGTGCCGGTCATGGATCTCAGATACTTTTGCAAATCCATGATGAGCTTTTGATCGAGGTTCCTTCGCATGCTCTAGAGGAAACTGAACGTATAGTAGTTGATACACTTCAAAATGTCACAGCTTGGAATGTTCCTTTGGTAGTCTCGACACGTTTTGGGAAAAACTGGCAAGAGGTCACTAAATAGCTGCTGGAAAACTATTTAGTAGAAGGTGACGAGGTCCGATACTCATGACCTCCTTATTTTTTAAAGATAAAAATAGGTTTAAAAACTTTTTGAGTGAGGAAAATCGATGAGCGCCGAGATTGTGCGAGTCATCTAGAAGCAGAGTAGTATGATGGCTATTTTTTTACTATGATGGCTATTTTTTTACAAGGTGTGATAGCGACTGTTTTATCTGTAGAAAATCTTTCCAAGGATCTTCTATGGTTTCGATTCTTTTAAAAATAGTTTCAAGAGTATAAAGTTGAGAATGCAATGTTTCATCTTCTACTTCGTGCCAATGAAGGGGCGTGGCAATCGGCCCATGAGCGCGGCCTCGTATAGCATAGGGCGCTACGGCGGTTGAACCGTAGTTATTACGAGCTTCATCTATAAATACTTTTCCCCCTCTTTTTTCTTTATGAATTTCACGTGTAACGATTGAGGGATGTTTTTGTTCGATCTGTAATGAGCAGGAAGAAATAAACTCTTTTATCTGAGCAAAGTCAACTGACCTGTCTAGTGGAACAGTAACATGCAAGCCGCGTGAACCTGTGGTCATAACAAATGAAATAAGATTAAAGCTGTCAAAAAGTTCTTTGAATGAAAGAGCTATTTGTCGCACGTGATTAAAATCATCTCCAGAGGGATCTAAATCGATAATTAATCTATCGGGGAAATGTAGCTTGTCAAAACGAGAGAGCCATAAGTGGGGAGTTAAGCAGTTGAGATTTGCTAGATAAAGAAGCGTCGCTCGATTCTGGCATACAACAGTATTAGTATAACCACCTTCTTTGGGGATCTGTACACGTTTAATCCAGGAAGGAAAAAAAGGAGATGCATTTTTCTGAAAAAAAGCTTCTCCTTCAATTCCTTGAGGGAATCGTTGCATCATAAGAGGATGGTCTTTCATATAAGGAACCATCATCGGAGAAATCTTTTCGTAATAGGTGACAATGTGATTCTTTGTAATAAAAGGAGGGATAATAATTTTCTCTGGATGCGTTATGGTGACAGTCATATTTTTATTGAAAGCTTTTTTAGGAGAAAAGTGTCCGATTGTTTTTTTTTTCATCTGAATTATACCTTTTCTAGTTCTTCCGTAGTTTTACCTGAGATAACTGAGTAGGGCTCTGCTGAGGTGATAGAATAGAAAATTTTTGCTTTTTCATCGTTCACTTTAAAGAAAAGCCAGGAATTCTGGTGGTGAAGTTTCGTACGAATTAATATGTATTCACCTTGCATTTTTTGGCCGTGAAATAAAACTGCTATACGTCCTTTTTCTATACAGCTTGTTAAAGATTGAGGGGAGTGTAGATTTTCAAAGGTTCCGGTATCCCATAGCAGAACTGATCCCGCTCCATAACCTTCTTTTAGTATTCCTTCAAAAGTTGCATAGCTAAAAGGATGATCAGGTGTTTGGATAGCGAGTCGTTTGTCCTGAGGATCAGTAGAAGGGCCTTTGGGAATGGCCCAGCTTTTTAAAACTCCTGCTTCTTCTAATCTGAGATCATAATGAAGTGTTCGAGCATTATGTTTATGTACCACAAAAATAGGTTCAATTACTGATTTTTTTTGGTTCATTTTTTCTCACTTTTTAGTTGTAGATATAGTTTAATAAAACCGCTTTTATTTGACCACTCTTTCTGTCAAACTTTCTGCCTTTTTTCTTGTTTCATTTTTCGCCGTTTTGTTACAGTAGGAAAAATGTGAGAACTGTACAAAAAACGAAACAAGGAGAAAGTATGAAATATGATGTCCTGAACTATTCAATAGTTTTATTATTAGGAAGTTCTTCTCAGATTTTTTCTGATAATAGAGTAGAGAATGGTATAAAATGGCCTGGCACGAAGGAGCACAATGCCCCTATGCATAAAAGCAAGGAATCAGTATCTAAAGGGCTCTTGGTAACACAGCTTTATGAAAAAATGAAAGAATTAGAGGATCAGATTACAGGTGATAAAAAACTTTTGTACGGAGTAACGGGTGCGACAGGTATAACAGGAGCTACCGGCGCTACGGGCGCGACAGGTGCTACAGGAGCGACAGGTGCTACGGGTGTCACCGGCACGACTGGGGTTACTGGTGCTATTGGTCAGATAGGCACACAAGGTGTTAAGGGTGCGACAGGGGTAACGGGCGCAAGAGGCATGACGGGAGCTCCGGGCGCAAAAGGTTCTACGGGCGCAACAGGTGTTCGAGGAAGACCTGGATTTACAGGTGCCACGGGTCCAACTGGTGCTATAGGTCAAAAGGGGGCTACAGGGGCGACAGGTACTGCGGGAGTAGCAGGAAGCAATAACGGAGAAATAGGTTTTAATGTTCGAGATATATCTTCTTCAGAAGATATGGTAGTAACATCGTTAACTCCTTATGGTAATTCTGGAATTGTCATGAAAGGGCTCTGTTTGAAAAACAGCCGCTTCTCACAGGTTCCATTAAGTCTTCATTTTGAAATTCCGAAAGATTTTAATACTAAAGCAGGTGCAGAAGTTGATCTTTACCTCGTGTTGAATAGACCACCCCAAGAGCAGGTTGAAGGGAATACTGTTTCAGTACGTATTCGATCAGATTTCAAAGGAGATACTCAAGATCTGGAAGATCCGTTGCCTTATAGTGTTATAAAGACTATAACTGTAGAAAAAGTTTCTGAGGCATTTAAGGTTTATCGTCTCATCATTCCTTTAGATGCTTCGAAGATACATCCAGCAGATTTGGCCATTGTTGTTTTTGATCGAGTAGTGCCTTTATCTCAGAATGAGGAACTTGAATTCGAGGGGGATGTCTATGTGACTAATGTTATATTCCGCTATAAAAAAACGGCAGATAACGATTAGTTATAGAGGCACTATACACTATGTAGTGTGATGTTGTTTTTAGTATCGTTTTATTTTAATAGTGTTTGTACATTTCCTCTCATCATTATAGTGAGAGGAAATATACAAACACTATTCGTTTGTAAAGGGTAATGATTTTAGAGCTTACTAAGCTTTATGAATATCCTTAATGAGCCTGCTTTTATACACAGAATAATGTGGTGTGTATCTTAGGAGATATGGTAGATAAGAAAGTTTTTTAAGCGGTTTAAGCTCCTCATGCGAATGATTAAAAAATAAAAAAATAGTTATAAGCACCAAGGCTTTCTAAAGAATTATTTCAAAAAAGTCATTATCAATTAACGCTGTTATCTACGATTACCTGATTTTCAGTTTTTCTTATCATTTTTTCAGAAATTTCTTATAAATAAAAAGCGAAATTTTTCTCTTCTCACCGTTGCCCCAAGATAGGTGCCCACCTGCTTAAGCATACTACAATGCTTAAGCATAAGAGAAAACGAGTCTTTCAAAATATTTAATGAAAGTACGGTGATGGTGCGCTACTCTAAAAACTCTGTTAGTTTACTTGTTATAAAAAAAGATGCTACCTATCGAAAATCTAATTATCACTAAGTGTTGCTTTACAGGTGATCAAGAGAGGGTGTCGTGCATAGAGTTCTAGAATGGGTGTAAAAACTTCGAAAAACCTGGGTATGCCACACTACTATGCAACGCGGGGAGGAAACTGTTTTAATTATAATTGTTCTTTAAAAAACTATAATTAAAACAGTTTTTTTTGTTAAAAAACAAAATATAATGTATGTGCATTATAGTATAAAATCCAAGGATAGCATTATTCTGCTTATAAAATAAAATCGGAGTTTTTGTTACATAGCTGTAGGAAGGTTAAGCATATACATGAGGCTTTTTCGTAAGCTTTATGTGTAGAACTATAAAGCACTAAGAGCATCCTGTTTTTTTCTAAATTGGTAAATTATGTTTTAAAAACAGTTGATTAAAAGACCATTAAAAAACTATCATCTTTTGTATCCGCTATGCAAGAAAAAAAATATTTTTTGAAAGATAGCATAAATACTTGCGAATGAAAAGAAAATAAAGTCATACTTGATATAGAAAAAAGGTCTTTATTGTGTAGTAACATCGTGCTAAAAAGCTGTGTTTTATCTAAGGGGGAATTATGAAGAGATTTGTAGGGGCTTGTCTTCTATTTTTAAGTGTGAATTTAGTAATGAAGCCTGACGATTTTTTTAACACGCCACCTATCTCAGAGTCCTTTATAAATCGATGGGGCTTTCAGAAAATATGTAAATTTGTATTTGACCCACGAGTAAAACACGGTGTGTATCCAACAAAAGAAGGCGAAAAAACATTTGATCCAGCGGCTGTACAACCAGCAGATATACTGTTTGTACGAGACGTTAATCGTTTTTTTAGAGAAATGCACCCTTTCATTCGGGTTCCTTATATTATGGTAACTCATGGTGAGCATCTGGAAGCGGTAACAAAAGAGCATTTATTGTATTTGGATGATCCTAAAGTTATTGCGTGGTTTGCAATTCATGCTTGTGAAGAAACCCATCCTAAATTTTATCCTATTCCTTTGGGCGTTTTACAAAAGCCTTGGATCTATAAAGCCTCTTCTCGTTTTAATAAGTTGTTTACCGAGCTTAGAAAAAATACTGTCAAAAAATATCTGTTATATATGAATTTTGCAGATTCCAAAAAACCGGAAAGAAAAGTGGTAAAGGCTACGTTTGAGGGTAAAAGTTATTGCAAAAATGGCACAAGAAAACCTTTCAGGGGGTATCTGAAAGAAATGTCAGAATGTAAATTTGTACTATCC
>JACDFK010000047.1 GCA_013815795.1 Candidatus Babelota bacterium
CTTTTGTTTAGTCCTAGAGTTTTGCTATTTTTTAAAGAAATGCTCTCTTTCAAGAAACAACTTTTTCTATTCCTTTCCTATTTTTATGAGCGCTTTTAGTGTCAAAGTGCGAGTTCCTCCATCATCTTCTTGTTTGTATCCGCAAAGAGACTATAATTGATAGCATTAAAGGTTTTGTATATTTATTTTATAGAGGCTACGATAAAGGCAATTTCATGAATCGATCTGTTATTTTTATACTGTGTTGCACGTTTATTTTTAGAGTGGGTGAAAATTATGCATGTAATAGCTCTAACGTTTTTTCTGATAAGGTGGCCCGCTGTATAGATTTGGTCTATAAGTTAGAGAGTAAAAATTGCTTTGATGGGGAACTTCTCATTGCGCAAGGGGATCAGATATTGGTCCATATGCGTAGTAAAGATGTTGAAAACTGTTCAGAAAACGGTGAAAATGCTCAATTTATGATTGGGTCTTTAGCTACACAGTTTACTGCAGTAGCGCTTTTCACAGCGCTTTATACTACCTGTGCTGGCAGTGAAAAAGAACGAGTATTAAGGGTGATAGAGAGATTACAGCAACCGCTTATCGTTTTTTTGCCTGAAAACGATCTGATATGGAGCGATAACGCTTCTGAATGGTCCTATGCCGTAACGCTGTATCATCTCTTGACTCATACTTCAGGTATAATGAATCCTCTGTGCCTCCCTCTTGAAGAAAAAAAACGGCGGGGAGTTTTAGAGTATTGTAATAGACCACAGTCGGCTGCTGAAAATATTAAAAATATGGCTGGTACTCCTCTTTTGTTTTATCCAGGCTCTGATTACTTTTATTCTCATGTGGGATATGCATTGGTTGCAAAAGTTATAGAGAGAATCACAGGCACTGCTTTTGCAGAGTATCTCCAGGAAACCATTTTTTCCCCCTTAGATCTTAATTCCACCTCACATCCTCAACACGGGTTATCTGCGTATCTGAGAAAAACTTCTCATCCTTATCTGATGCAAGAGTTTATCTATGATCGATTTTCAGATGGTATAATGTTACAAGAACCGTCCCTAGAAATTTTGTTCGATATAGCGAATGCAATCGGTTCTGGAGAAATAATCTCTTCAGTGAAGGATCTGTGGAGGTGGCAAAAAGAACTACATTCGAAGAAATCAATACTTCCTTCTGAGCTTTACAATCTGTTTATACGACCAGAAAAAAATGAGAGTGGTTGTGGTATTTTTAATAAAAATGGAACCCTGTTTTATACTGGAAAAATCGGTTTTTATACGAGCTTGACCTTGTATAAGCCAGATGAAGACATTTCGTTCATAGTGATGTGCCATAGTGATTATAATGAAGAGCAGTTTTTTGAGATATGTGACAACCTTGATTCTGATTTAATGAAAACGTTGCCAGACCCAGTCGAGCGTCTAAAAGAAATTCAGAAAATAGTGAATTATGTCTATCCGTGTAGACGCGGTGCCGAACCGATTATAGATTCTATTTACCAGGAACTGATTTGCTAGATACCTAAAACTCGAACCTTGTCAGTTGTAGAAGAGTTTTAAAGAAAGAGTGGCTAACTCGTAAAAACTGAAGGTAGTAAAAGAAAAAACTTACTTACGGTCCCTTACTTTATAAAGAGCCTCAACCGGTACTTGTAGGTGCTTTTTAGTACTATGTTTAACCTATAATCATTTTTAGATCTTTAGTTTCTGTCCGTATCTTTGAAACTGTCTAGGAATTTTTAAGAGGAGTGGTACGTTTTTTTGAACGCCCCTTTGCGGCAGTATCGATGAACGATGATAAGGTTTCCTGGGTGGCTTCTCCTTCAAGACGTTTAATCTCTTTCCCTTTATTAAAGAGGACAAAGGCAGGAATTATGGTGATATTCTGCTTGTCAATAAGAGTAGTCTGCTGGTCTTGATCTACCTTCACTTTCAAGATTTTCACGAGATTTTTATATTTTTCACGTAAAGCTAATAGGGGAGCTTCCATTTTTCTGCAGGAAGGACATAAGGGAGAATAGAACTCTACAAGTAAAGGAAGTTGAGTACGCTTTGTGGCATTGTTAAGTTCGGAAACTGTTTGAATATGCTGTATGCTCGTAGAAGCAGGTGGTATATAGAGGTCTTTGTGAATGGCCTTCTGGGAAACTCCATCTAAGCCCCACAAGGATAAAAATGTTAATGCATCCATTCCAGCTTTTGTTCCATCTCCGATAACAACCGCTACTTGTCGATAGACTGGATCTGAAACACACCCTGCAGCCATAATGCCATCGATAGGAGTTTTTTGGGAACGGCCCTCTCTTAATTTGATACACTTATGCTGATCTAAAGGAAGGTGCTCTTTAAAGAGTTCAGAATTAGGAGTAAGACCGGTCGATAAAAAGATACTATCTGTTTTTATGATAGAATATTTTTGTGTTTTACAGTCAAAAATTTCTGCATGAGAGATTTTTGTCTCTTCTCCTTTTACACCTATTATTTTTTTATTATAGAGATAATGGATGTTTTTCATTCCTTTAAGTTTGCGTAGCATGCTTTTTTGCGCCGTCATTCGAGGACCTGGTACAATGAAGGTAATATTGCGAGCTAGAGAAGCGAGCTGAAGCGCGCGTTGTATGGCGATATCATTACCACCAATTATAATAATATCTTTTTCTCGTGCAAATGAAGAGTCGCAAATACCACACGTAAAGATGCCTTTACCAAAATAAGTATCTTCTCCTTCAAATCCTAATTTTTTTTGTGAAGCGCCGGTTGCTGCGATAACCGTTAACGCGTTGATACTCGTGCCATCTGAAAGCGTGAGCACAAAAGGCCACTGTGAAAAGTCTACAGAACGTACTTCTTGTGGAGCAAAATGAGCGCCAAACTGTTTTACTTGTTTCTCTAAAGCATTCATCGTATGGGCTCCCGAGTCTTTTTTGACCCCTGGCCAATTTTCGACGACCATAGCGTTCATTAATTCTCCGCCCGGTTTTAGTCCTTCAAATATTACAGTATGGTATCCAGAACGGGTAGGTGGTATTGCAGCCGATAGACCTGCAGGGCCTGCTCCAATGATAGCTACATGAATAAGATTTTTTTTACCTTCAAGTAAGTGTAAAGCGTCATGAGCGGAAGGTGCATATAAAGACAGGCTTGTAAAGAGATAAAAGAAAATAAGGCCGATTTTTGATTTCATATTACACTTTCCTTATTTTACTAATAATGATTTTATAGAATTTTGTGCAACGGTTATGCTGTCTCTCAGATTTTTAATTTCAGCATTAACAACAGAAAGGCCATTTTGTAAAATAGCTGTAGTTCCGTCATTATTACCGGGTTCTTGTGCTTGTAAGAGCTTTTGTTCAAGGTCAGATTTTTCTTGAAGCTTGTGGGCAATAGTTGTCTCAATCATTGTTACCCTTTTATGGGTAAAATCGATTTTTTGAGGAGTATCAAGAGTAAGGTGCAAACAGTTGGTCATACCCCAGATAAATCCAGTAATCCACATAATCTTTTTTTTCATGGTATTCCTTATATTCACAATTAATAGCTCTTGCATTTAGTTTTATTATAGCAGATTGAAATTTCTATTTTCAATATTTTAATAAAAGAATTTTTATTTGTATAAATATTTGACCAAAAACTGCTCATTGAGTAAGAGTGAAATCTTTTGGTATAGTATTTTTAAAGCTGATGTTTAAACTTTATTTTTTTATATTCACAATCGAATGGAGGCGTAAAGGTCGTACAACGTTTTTAGAGCGTAGTACAAAACTATGCTCATTTTTTTGCTCGAAAGCCTTCTTAAAGTAAGAAAGAATGTGGAGTTATAATTAAATGGTGTTAAGGGCGAAAAAGATCTTTAAAGGGGTGTGTTTTGTGGGAGAAGTAAAAACAGTTAGACAGACCTATTAAATCGATTCATTATATGATTGATTAAATCAGTTCAATGAGTCAAGGAACCATACATACTAACAGTTCAAAAGCATGCTAGGAGTTTTTCAAGTACTTCTCTACCAGAAATGAAGATACTCGCACAGAAGTAAAACGATGAAAAGAGTAGTAAGGCGGTTTCTCTCCCAATCTAAGGAAGGTGGAAACGGTAAGAAAAAAGCGCCAGTTATTTTATCAGAAAGTAGAATTTCTACTGGTAGTGAGAGTTAAAGGGGCGATCCTTATATCCAAAAAATCAATCATCCACTGGTCTTACATCTCTTGAGTGTACCTTCTTTCATAAATATGTTATGATTCAATCTATGTGTACTTTATTATAAAAGGATTTATTATGAAATTGCTTATTTTATTTTTTCTCATTGTCCTCTCTTTTTTTGTTTTTTCTTACATAAGGAATTCATCGGAAGTCCTGGAAGCCCGACCAGCAATGAATGTTCTTGATACAATAGGAGGGCTTTTTCCAAAAAGCAAACAGGAAATAGACGATTTGGTAACAAAAACGGAAAAAGATTCTCGTGCTCGGTTGGAAAAAATATGTGGCTATCACCCTAAACAGCGAACCTTTTCTAATACTATGAGAGCTCTCGATTTGGCAGAAGAACGTTTCTCAATTGTGCAGGCATCACTTTCGGTGCTCTCTATGGCCAGCCCAGATAAAGAGGTGCGTGATGCTTCTCAACAAGCACTTATGCGATTAGGATCTTTTGCAGTAGACTCTTTTATCTCTAATCCTCTGCTCTATAACGCCTGCGTGGAGTATGAATCACTTTTAAAGAGTCCTCAATCTAAAGAGAAACTCACTAAAGAGGAGCGTTATTTCGTCGATCAAAGGATAAGTGATCTGTCTGAGCAGGGCTTTGATAAACCTCAGGAAATTCAGGAAGAGATTAAGAAACTGCAAAAAGAGATCAATGATCTGTCTCTTGCTTTTCAGATGAATATTGCTAAGGATAAACGACATATAGAAGTATCTCGAGAAGGCCTTGTAGGGCTTGATGATGAATTTATCGATTCATTGCAAAAAACTGAATCCGGTCACTATAGGATCGGTGTAGATGAACCAACCTATAATAGGATTTCTGATGAATGTTCTGTCGAAGAGACACGTAAAAAACTGTATAAACAGTTTGCGCAAAGAGGTTATCCTGCTAATGAGGAGGTGCTAGCTTCACTGATCTGTTTACGTGACCGGCTGGCACATCTTTTAGGATATTCTAGTTATGCTGATTATGATATAAGTGACCAGATGGCTAAAACGCCTGATGCGGTAGAAGCGTTTTTAGCAGATATGAGTAAACGAACTCAGATAAAAGCTTCAAAAGAGATAGAAGCACTTAAAAAAGAGCTTCCTGTAGGAGTTACCCTTGCTCCACATGGACTCTTATATCCTTGGGATATACGGTATTTGCAACACAATTATAAAAAAAATCATTTAGAATATGATGAGCAGGTGGTTGCTGAATATTTCCCTTTTGAGCATACTTTTAAGTCTCTTTTAGGAGTCTATGAGAAATTTTTTGGTTTAAATTTTAAAAAGATTGAAGCTCCTAAGGTATGGCACAAGGATGTTGAATGTTTAGCGGTTTATAAAAAAGGTTCATATTTAGGAACCGTTTTTTTAGATCTTTTTCCTCGAGAAAATAAGTTTACCCATGCAGCACAGCTTACGATTGTTCCGTCTGTTAAAACGGTGCAAGGCAAGCTTTCTCCCTCAGTTCTGTTTGTAGTTGCTAACTTTCCTCCTGCACGAGGTGACAAGCCATCATTGCTTACGCGTAAAGATGTTGCTACCTTCTTTCATGAGTTTGGTCATGCAATTCATGCGCTTGTTGGTTCAACCGAACTGGCCTCATTTGCAGGGACGAATGTAAAGGGCGATTTTTTAGAAATGCCTTCACAGATGCTTGAGGAATGGATGTGGGAACCTGCGATTTTAAAACTAATAAGTAAACATTATAAAACGGGACAACCTTTACCTGATGATCTTATTGAAAAAATCAGATTGTCAAAAAATCTTTTTTCAGGGACTTTTGTTTTGAATATGCTTTTTGGCTCCTATATATCTCTTGCCTATTTCTTACCGCCTGCTAAAAAAGATGTAAATGCTCTATGGAAAAGTACCTATATGAGGTTGTATCCGTATATGTATTATGACTCTGATAATCGAGGGTATTGTGCATTCTTACATCTACCACCGTATGGCGCTAAATATTATGGATATCTCTGGTCTAGAGTATATGCAGCTGATCTGTTTTATGCAATAAAGGCACAGGACGGGCTTTTAAATAATGTAGTCGGAGAACGTTATATTAATCAAGTAATAGGAAAAGGCGGATCTGAAGATCCTGCGGTACTTCTTAAATCTTTTTTAGGAAGAGATCCTCAATCGGATGCTTTTTTCAAGGATATTGGGGTAGAGAAGGGTTCAGCAGAAGAACTGAGCAAAGCTTAGAGATATCTTCCTTTGAGTTGGAATTGTAAAGTAATACGTAAGCCCCATAAATGGAAATGAAAAAATTTTCAGAGGCTTTAGTTCTTCCTGTAATTTTATAGTATAATATAGAAATAACTACTTTAAATAATGCAAAAAAAGGAAGATATCAATGAATAATATGTGCAGTATTTTTTTGGCTATGTTCTTTTTTTCTGGGACTTTTTGCTCCTCAGTGGAATTCCAAGGGAAGACTTCAAAGGAACCTCTTTCCATGGAACTAAAAACTAGCTCAGAAGAGAAAATAATTGTATTTAAAAACAAAACTCCTTATACCGTTGCTATACGGTATCAAGTACACTCTACTGATGAATTAATAACAGTGAATCTGTTGCCATCGCAAGAGTTAAGCCACAGTTTTCCGTCTGAGCTTCATTGCATGGAAATCCTTCTTAAGCGTACCCGTTTTTATATTTTTCATGGTACTTATTCTTATGACATTACACACTGTATCAATAATGCACAGATACAACAACGGGAAAGTCCTTTACTTATACTTATGTCGCCGGAGTCGGGATTTTTGGGAGGTCTAATCTATAAGGTAGGGATTCAGCGCTCTTCTACCACGAGTAAAGTTTCTAATTTTTAAATTTTTTTGTGATAGTGTTAAATTTATTCTCGAAATAGAAGTTTATAAAAAGAGGTGGTGTAGGGGGAATTTTTAGGGCCCTCATACGCCACCTCTTTTTATTTTTCAAACTTAAAAGAGATGAGATAGAGCTACCTACCAGGTAGTTTTTCTAAGATCTTTGGACTTTTCAAGAGAATCATAGAGCAAGGTGCAGTAGAATTTCGAGCCTTCAGACTAATCATGAGGGGATACATCTAATTTCATAATAATCCTCGAATTTATTGTAGATCCCTGCCTGGTCGAGGGTTTTTCTCTTTTATAAGCTCACATTTCGTCTGTAATCATTGTTTTATTTAAGGTTTCATGGAGGTATCCTTTTATTCTTTTGAACTGCTCTGCAGTGTAAGGTAGGTCCAAAACTAAGCCAATCAAAGTGGAGTAAACCTAGTGCTCGTGCACGGTTGTCTCCGCTCTAACGTTTTTGCTTGAGATTTCTCTATCTTTATAGATAAGCTCAAAGCCGCCGTTCGATCAATATTTTTAAGTTTTCCTGGGAGCCGCCGCTCGCTTGAATTAAGAATTTCGGCGGCAATTTTTAGGTAATTTCTTTGCATTCAATTTTTTAAAAACGGCTATGTATTCTCTTTTTTTGTACCTATAAAAAGTTATATATATTACAAAACATCGGGGTCTTAGCTATAATGTCTTATTGTTTTTTGTGCAGTTAAAAGCGTTATACAAGTAGTTCATTGCCCAAGAAAGTATGCTTAGATACGACATAGCACATGAATTAAATGCCAGCGGGAAGGTTAAAAGCTACACTTGAGAGAGATCTTCTCTTTGAGGTTTTTTTTCTATAATGGCCGTTGCAGCCTGATCTTTTAAATTTCGAACTATTTGAGACCATGATTTTTCTTCAACCTGTTGAGGAGGGGTATCCCTAAATTCTCTTTCACGAAATTGAGCATTGGGAAAGGGATTATCTCCGGAAGAAAGCGGACTCGGATAAGGACCTCCTCTTATATCATCAGGACGGGGTCTTTGTTCATATCCAGGAGTATTAGTGTGCAGATACGTAGATTTAAACTTTTCAGCCCATTCACTGACTTTACCCGATAAACTTTGCTTTAAAACTGAAGATACATTTTGAGAAATGGGCTCTGAAGCAGCCGCTCTCGGGTCAAACCGATATTCCCGCTCAGTTGTTGCTTGCGTCGGTCTAGGAGGCTGAATAAACTGTTGTAATTTTTCTAGCCAAGATTTTTGAGTTTGCATCGAGGTTTTTCGTGTTGATTGAGGAACGTTGGGCACATTTCTTGTTGTTGAGACTGTGCGCTCGTCTTCGGTTCGTGCTGGTTGATCACGGCGAATTATATCCTGTTCTGATAAGGGTCCTGGTTTGGGTGCGTGCTCTCCCGAGGGGTAACTGCTGCCAAAGAGCCCACTTTTCATGAGAACTAAAGGGAGAGTCATATAGGATATGTTCATAATCTATTCCTTTTTGTTGTAAGGTTTAGGGTGGGTTATAAGGATCTTATTAAAGATCTACTGTGTACTCTACAGGAAGGAAAGTGCGTGTAGCAATGATTAATGAGTGTGAATACTAATAGAACTATCTTTTTTCTACTAGTATTCATACTAAGTTATTCCAGGCACTACTGTTACAAGATACCAGTGTGATGAGGCAAAGGTTTACCTTTGAGCTTCAGCGGTAGTATCGGTTCCTAGCGGAGTTGTGTTATCGCTTGGATTCTTTGTCCCGCCAACTGAAAACTTTGAACGCAACCAATTTCCCCAATCATTCATGCTTTGCGACCATGTTTTTGAGTCTCTTGACCTATTTTCCGCTAGTCCTGAACTCTTTTGTGCGCCATCAGTTTTATTAGTTGAACCTGTTGAATCTGCTGTAGCATCTCCTTGAGCGCCTAATTTAGATCCATAAGCCTCTTTAGTTTTGTCCGTAGAGGTTGTAGTACCTGTAGTTCCGGTTGTATCTGAGCTAGCACTGGTTTCTTGTGTCCTGTTTCCAGCTGTAGTAGAAGTTATTGAAGACTGCTGAGCATTCTCTACCGCTTTATTTGACTCGGTGCTGGTAAATGGAGCTCTTATTGCCTGTGAAACGCCACTTTCTGACGTTGAAGCATTACTTCCGGGAGCTTTTCCTGTCCACGTATTAGCAGTATTCTCTTTTGTTTGTCCTGCAGTTGTTTGAGAAGCTGTTGCAGGAGTTGTTTCATCTGCTGCTTGTAGAGCAAAAGGAAGACAACTTAGTGTAAGTGTTAAAAATAATGATTTGTTCATAATAGTTCCTTGTTTTTAAATAATGATATATAACTGATCATCTAATTTTTGGTCGAAGGGGAGAATATGCGTGTAGTATGAAAAACTTTTGTTGTTCATACTACATGCTCACAAATCTCTCTTAAAGAGAGTTTTTTCAGGCAGTCAGAGGCCCTATTTTTTATTCTTCTGTTGAGGTGCTTTCTTCCTCTGAATCATTAGCTGAGGCTTCCTGAGAAGCTTTAGCCTCTTTTTTTGCCTTAGATTTAGCTTTTATTCTTTCATGTTTATCAAGAGCCGCCTTGGTAGACGCCACACCTATACCACCATATTTTTTTGCTTTATCAGTAAATGACTTGAAAGTTATCCCGTGGATGGTACTGCTCATAAGTCCTAAAAAGAGTACTGCCATTATAGAGTTCTTCATGATTTTTCCTTTATTAGTATTTTTATATTGTTTTTACTGCTACCTATTGAGTGTGCTTAACCTTCTTTTGTTCCTTATCTAGTGCTGTGCCCCAGGGTTTTTACAACTGGGTTTTTGTGCTTATAGGAGGCTCGAAAATCACTGTTTTCAAGAGCGGAGAGTGTATACCCAAAAATAGATGTAGAGAGAAAATAAGTTAGGCTGTTTGCAGATACCGATTAAGTGTCTTTCAGCGGCACTTAATCGGTATCTGCATTTTTTGTCTCTGTATCTCTTACGCTTTTACGGTATTAGACATCTGAGATGAAGATCCGCTTGTCGTTGGTCTGTTAGTTGAACGAACAGCTGAAGATCTTTCGCCTGTTGATTGGTCCATTGAGCGATCAGCTGAAGTTGTTGAAGATCTTTCGCCTGTTGATCGGCCCATTGAACGATCAGATGAAGCGGTTGAAGATCTTTCGCTTGTTGGTCTGTTGGTTGAACGCTCAGATGAAGATTCTTCCGTTGAGTATGCTTGAGTATTTTGCGTATCTAGACCACGTCTTCTTCCAAGTTGCCCACGTCGGCTTCCACGGCTACGTTGTGCATAGCTACGTCCTTCGTTTCTGTCATCAGAATAACCGTAAGAAGTACTACCTACTGTTGAGCGACCGTAGTAGTTCGGCTCAGCGTATGTACTGTATTCAGTTTCATCAGAGTAAGATGATGGTTCATCATAGCTCATACCGTATCCGTAAGACGATGGTCTGCTATATGAATCACTATAACCATAAGATACTGGTTGGCTGTATGAACTGCTGTATCCATAAGAAGATGGTCTGTCATATGAACTACTGTACCCATAAGATACTGGCTGACTGTATGAACTGCTGTATCCGTAAGAAGATGGTCTGTTATATGAACTACTGTACCCATAAGATACTGGCTGACTGTATGAACTGCTGTATCCATAAGAGGATGGTCTGCTATATGAATCACTGTATCCATAAGATACTGGCTGGCTGTATGAACTGCTGTATCCGTAAGAAGATGGTCTGTCATATGAACTACTGTATTCACTTGACTGACCATACGATGTTGGTCTGTCATAAGACCTACCGTATTCAGTAGAACGGCCATAAGATTTTGGTTGACTATATGATCTACTGGTTGAAAGTTCTCTTCTATCGTCTTGGTCTTGTGAGCTCATTCTTGTAGACCGGTCTTTTTGCGATGAAGTCATTCTTGCAGATCTGTCTTTACTAGGATTCATTTGAGCAGTAGTTCTTGAAACTGGCTCTTTCTGTCCTCGTGTCATTTGTGTATCGTGAGGCATGCTCATAAGGAGGGTAGTGCTTGTAAGACCTGTAAGAAGGCCTAAAAGAAGTCTTTGTTTCATAGTATTCCTTTATGTAATGTGTAGTTATGTAAATATGTTGTAACTGTTGTTAGTAACCTATCTTGTTAATCGATACCAAGATGTTCAGGCTCATTTGTAGCTCCCGTAGTGGATCCAATATCGGTTCCTAAATCGATAGTATCTCCATAATAGGGAGAGTTAGAGTAATACGTATTTCCTCTAAAATATGGTTGGTGCCTCTGAGCTCTACTTGTTGGATACGGTTGCGGTATATAGTTTCTCGCAAGCCGTTCTGCATTAGTTTGAGGTTCTAAGGTGGCACCACTGTGTCTGCGATAACCTCTTCCAAAGGCAACTGCGCTTGCCCCAGTCATGAGTACGATAAAAAGAGTTATCAGTGCGTAGTTTTTCATAGGATCTCCTTACGGTAAAATTTCTGGTAAGACGTTTGCCCGGGCTGCTGAAGGTCGAGGAACCTTAAGGAGGGCGGCGAGCGTCACAGAAACTTGAGTCATATATCTATTTGTTTCTATCTTTTTTTTTGTAAATCTTCCTGCTTGATAGAAAATTAAAGGAACTTTCGTATCATATGCATAGGGACTGCTGTGTTTAGCGCCTTTTTTTTTGCTGTACAGAGAAGTATAGGGGTCTGTTGAATACAAGAGAGACCCGCTTCGGTTTCTACAAAGCAGCTTTTTTATAAAACTGTCTAAATCATATTTTTCAAATATTGTTTTTTCTAGCTCTTCAAACGTCCACGCTTTGCGTATGCCAGGCAAGGACATAAGGTACTCTTTTACAGTATCCATGACCTTCTGTTTAGTAGAACGATCTAGGGCGCTGAGACGATTTTGATCGAAATAAAATTGCGGTACGGCAAAAGAGTGTATAAGACCTTTTATACCAAATTTTTTTTCAATCATCTCATTTATCTGCTTAATGAGGGTAGGTGCATCATACCTTCGTGCAGTCATATATCCTCTTTCCCTCATTATTTCAGGGATCGGTTGCACACCGTGATCTGCTGTCAGTATAAACAGCGCATCTTCTTGTTTAACTTTCTTATAAACAGATTGTATAAAATTTAAGAGCTGATGATCCAGATGGTATATCGCATCAAGAGCTTCTCTGCTGTAAGGGCCGTAAACATGACCAACTTTATCTAGAAGAGAGATATTAAGCCATAATATAAATCGGTCACTCTTTTTTCCGCTAAAGTTAGCATTAATGCATGCTTTTGCCAGCTTGAAAAAATGATTATGTGCTTTTGGCATTCTCGCATAAATTTTTTTATATCCCTTTACTCCTTTAAGGGAATGTGTCTTATTAATTAATGGTTCTTCAGATGAAGCAAAGGTATAGTTTGTTGCATCTTTAAAGTTATATGCTGGACTACATAAAGGATAAAAAGGCTTCCAGGTAATGCTTTTTTTTGTACTTAGAGCACGTTCCTTATTGAAATTTTTAATCCATTGAGGAAGCTGTTCAAAGTATGCCCTGCTTGAGGTATAATTCCCTGTCGTATCATCAAACCAGGCAGCTTTGCCTAACTTTCCCGCCATGAGTATAGAAGCTCTACTTTTCATTGAAAGTGACCATACGGTGTTATGTGCATGAGGGTATGAATGCAGTATAAGCTGATCCGAAAGGTTATCCACGAGCATGTTTTTTGCTGATCTTCCATAAGGATACACTGTTCCATCAGGTGCAAAAACTCTCGCGGATCTAGAAGCATCCTCATCACATTTTACTTTACTATTATTGCTATACCACTTGTTATTAATAATTCCATGAACAGCGCCGTAAGTTCCACTTGTTAATAAAGCATGATCGTGGCCTGTCGAAGGAGGGCTTGCATCATAAAATGCATTGGCATATTCTACACCGTCTTTTAAAAGAAAAGGGATTCCTCCTGTTAAAAAAGGCTTCAGCTTTTCAAGATAGTGTGCACTAAGCTGATCGATAACGAATACTACCGTCATTTTAGGAGTGCGCGCTGTAAGGCCTAGGGGTACTACACAGAGTAAAACTAGAACCGCATGGGATATCCCGTGGGACATTTTTCTCCTTGGTTTTTTTCAAATTAAAATATTATGGTTACATTCTAATAGTACAAAAATAATTATTCATTATGCAATAATTTCTTAATTTTTACATAAAATAATTTATAATGTTGGTGAGTGGTGTAGGGCTCGAGCCTCTCTAAGAAAGGTTAACCGTGGTACTGCAGAGAGATGGCATTGTTTAAGACTAGAGGTAAGATTTTAGTTTAAAATAAGAAATAGAGTAAACTCCCCCCCCACTAAAGTGGGTGGCTTATAGTAAGCTACGCTAGGGCAGCTTCCATATTCGGGTGATTTACTGCACCTGTTGCAGCATCGGAAGATGGTGCAATCCTACTGATAGTTAGACTTGCATTCAAGTCACTGTGTCGTTGGCTTCCACATATTTTACATACAAAGCGATGTTTAACTCGTATTGACAGTTCTTTACAC
>JACDFK010000110.1 GCA_013815795.1 Candidatus Babelota bacterium
ACCAAAGCCTGAGAAGTAACTACATCCGACTATCTCTTCTTTGCCGGCAAAGTTATAAAGTTATGCGAGTAAATGCTATTCAAAATATTTTGTATCACTTTTTTAGCTGCCAATTGGATAATCACTTTCAGAACATGTTACTGGACTCTCCGACTGCCGATTGCTCCTCTTTTTCTAATCACCTCTTTGAGCAACTTGAAAAAATGTCTTTGAATATAAAACTTTACAAGGGATTTGAAATTTTACCTTCAAGTGAAGACCCTCATGGCATTATATATTATGATTCTTTCTCATTAAAAAATGCATTAAGCAAAGTTTATAAGGTATTATATGATATCTCACGAGAAAAGGCATTAACTTCAGGGGTGGGTCCTTCTTCTCACTATCAAAATTATTGTGATTACCTCACGAAACACATGAATTCTAAGAAACGAACTTTGTTTATTAGTTTTATAAAAAACTGTTGCTTTAACGTGGAAAAACAACAATATCCCTTTACTTTCCAAATGTTAATTTCTCAACTTGAGGCCTTTCTTGAAGAGACAAAAACTACCGCTCCAGGTCTATCTCTTCAAGATTTATTGAAGAAAAAAGAAATTCTTTCTGCTTTCGAGATGCTCTATCAGATACATTATTCCAATGTGAAAGAAAAATTAGAGGAAATGGTCTACCAAATAAAATGGTTTTTCTTACCCTATACGGCCGATAATTCTTCTGAATCATTAGGAGAAGTTCCTCCTAAAATCATTAGTAAATGTAAAAAGTATTCTATTCTTCGTAGAGCTTTACTTGAAGCTCTTTTACCAGTAAACGAAAAAACAACAGAGTTTGTAAAAACTTATCTACTGTGTCCTAATCAGCTTCTTATTTTTACCGATTTTTTAAAAACTTATCTAGAAGAGGCCGAAATTAAAGATAGAATAGAACTCGTAGACGCAGTACTTGATTCTCTGCGAATTCTTGATGTCGATGGAAGATTCAATTTAGAACTCATCAACTATATCCTTTCTAGGCATTTAAAAGAAAAAACTTTCTTGAAAGATGATGAAACAGCTGATAGTATTATAATGAAAGCTTTAGAAAATCACAAAGGCGCTCTTTTAGAATATATTCCGGCTCAGTGGATACCTTCTAATGCTAAGAGAAAAGAGCTTATAAATATGTTACAAAGAATTGAAAAAAATAGCATCTCCTTTGAAACTTCCCAAAAACTTGAGAAATTGATTACTAATTTTTCTTTCTAAAAAGGATACTATGATATATCACATTTTTTGGTTCGTAATTATAGCAAGCATCTCTCCAGAATTAGTGGCCGCAGAGAAAAATCTCGAAAAGAACGATGTACCGTTTGTATTAGAAGAGATTATAGACAGTAAGGTCCAGCACGATTATGGTGAAATAGAATCACACATGTTAGAGCATATAGTTGCAATAGCTAAGCAGTATAATACCGATGATCTTATTTCATTATGGAAAGGATTGGACGATGAGCAGCGTGTATCGTATACATACGCAGTATGTAATAGACTTAGGGATGAGCCACTGGATCAATGGAAGAAGCCACCCTATGAATATTGCCATGAGAATCTAGGGATAGCTCTGCTTGCAACCTCTACCGATATCCCCTCTCTCTTTGCCTTCGTTGAAACAGCAGTGAAAAAGCATACACCTGCTGCTCGTACTTTTCTTTATATAGCATTAGAGCGTTTTAAAAATCGTGTAGTATGGTATGATAAAGACAGCAAGCAAACTCTTCTGCTAGAGCCTAATTTTGAACGCTTTATTGAGAAAATTTCCCTCTATTGTCCTATTACCTATTACTTTCCGCAAATTATTTCTGCCGCCCGCGAGCAATATAAATTAAAATTTCAGCAGCACGATCTTCCGAAATCTTGGAAGATGAAGTACTGGAATCTCTGTGTTTCATGGTTTGAAATTAGAAAGCACCGCTTTGACGGGCCAATTGTTTTAGATCTTTACAAATTTTTAATGGGGGAAAATCTTCTAAAGAAACCCAAGCTTGACGAGCGGCGCGCATATCAACATTTTACCTGTTTTTACGAGAGCCTTACAGGCACAAAAAAAATCATCGAATACCCCTACATGAATATTAGCGAAGACCTCTACTTCTTTCTCACAGACCACTATGAAAAACTAGCCTCTAAAGGAAAAAATCTTTGATTACCTCACTGGGCAATAGAATCTTCAGATATCAAAGAATAGCATATCATTTAAATCTTCTAAAAAACTTAAGAAATTGATTACTAATTTTTCTTCTTTCTAAAAAAGGATACTATGATATTTTACGCCTTTGTTATTGTAATTATAGCAAGCATCTATCCAGAATTAGTGGCCGCAGAGAAAAATCTAGAAAAAAAGGAGGTAGCATTCTCTTTAGAACAAACTCTAGACAGCATAGATCAGCACGATTGCGGTGAAATGGAATCCAAAACATTAGAGCATATTGTTGCCATAGCTAAGCAGTATAATACGAATGATCTTATTTCCTTATGGAAAGGGTTGGACGATGAGCAACGTGTACCGTATGCTTACGCAGTATGTAATATACTTATGAAGGAGCCACTGGATCAGTGGAAGAAGCCACCCTATGAATATTGTTATAGAAATCTAGGAATAGCTCTACTTGCAACCTCTACCGATATCCCCTCTCTCTTTGCTTTCCTTGCAACAGCAGTGAAAAACCATACACCTGCTGCTCGTACTTTTCTTTATATAGCATTAGAGCGTTTTAAAAATCGTGTAGTATGGTATGATAAAAACAACAAACAAACTCTCCTGCTAGAGCCTGATTTTGAACGCTTTATTGAGAAAATTTCCCTATATTGTCCTATTACCTATTACTTCCCAGAAATTATTTCTGTCGCCCGCGAGCAATATAAATTAAAATTTCAACAGCCCGATCTTCCAAAATTTTGGAAGATGAAGTACTGGAATCTCTGTCTTTCATGGTTTGAAATTAGAAAGCACCGCTTTGACGGGCCAATTGTTTTAGATCTTTACAAATTTTTAATGGGAGAAAATCTTCTAACGAAACCAAAGCTTGACGAGCGGCGGGCATACCAACATTTTACCTGTTTTTACGAGAGCCTTACAGGCACAAAAAAAATCATTGAATACCCCTCCACAAATATTAGCCGAGACCTCTACTTCTTTCTCACAGACCACTATGAAAAATTAGCCTCTAAAGGGAAAAAACTTTAATTACCTCACTGGGCAATAGAATCTTCAGATATCAATGTCTTAAAACTCTACTCAGATTCCAACCGAGAGAGGCCTTTTACTCTACTTGCATGATACATCTTTTTAAAAAATTGATATGAAAGAGTCAAATAAACACAGTTTAGAGCCAAAGAGATATAAAGATTCACGAGCGGTAGAGATCCTTGATTTACATAGGTTCGTAATGCATCGAACACATAGCTCATTGGTACAGCCTTTGCTATATAGAATGCCCACGAAGGAAGTGTCTGCCAGGGGAAAAAAACAGACTAAAAGACCCACCAAACCACCCAAAAACCCAACCCAATTTGTGCAATTTTTGCCCTAAATACAATAAAAGGATTTAATTTAGAACTCATCAACTATATCCTTTCTAGGCATTTAAAAGAAAAAACTTTCTTGAAAGATGATGAAACAGCTGATAGTATTATAGTGAAAGCTTTGGAAAATCATCCAACTAATCTTCTAGAATATATTCCTGATCAGTGGATACCTTCTAATGGTAAGAGAAAAGAGCTTATAGATAAGTTAGAAGGAATTGAAAAGGATAAATTATCATTTGAAAATTCCAAAAAACTTGAGAAATTGATTACTAATTTTTCTTCTTTCTAAAAAAGGATACTATGATATTTTACGCCTTTGGTATTGTAATTATAGCAAGCATCTATCCAGGATTAGTGGCCGCAGAGAAAAATCTAGAAAAAAAGGAGGTAGCATTCTCTTTAGAACAAACTCTAGACAGCATAGATCAGCACGATTGCGGTGAAATGGAATCCAAAACATTAGAGCATATTGTTGC
>JACDFK010000111.1 GCA_013815795.1 Candidatus Babelota bacterium
TATCAGAACTGTTCCTAGGGTACATGCAGCTACAGGAAGCTTATGAGTTAAAGCAAGCTGTAACGCTTGGTTTTTCACGTTGGCAACAGATTCTTTCTGTTCATCAGATGAACCCCACCATCCTAATCCTAACGCGCCAATCCCTGAAAGGAAAAGTCCTTTTTTTGAGAATAAAGCATTACTTACCGTAGAACTTACAGAAGAGATTAATCCAGATTCTGTTTGTTCAGGCTTCTTTTCGAACTCAATCAGGTCCATTGCACACAGTCCCTGAGGGAGTGCTGCAAACAAAACCATGCTTAGCAATAACTGCTTTGGTAAAAAATTCATACTATCCTCGTATTTTCAAAATTTAATAATTACACTATATATAATCTTTATAAAGTATAAATGATATAAAATAAATAATCAAATGGGCCTAGAAACTCTCAGTTATAAACGCTCTTTAGAGTTAATAAACCTCTTTTATTTTTTAATATTTTAAAAAGACTCTGCACCCTTCCAGTCTCCTACAGTATAAGTACAAAGATACGCTTCAAGAAGCTTGAACAGATGTTTTTAAAGAGAAATTTCTTCATGAAAGAGGTTCAGCATCATATAAATTATTTGGGGCTACTATCCGCTCTATTTCCAAGCTATTCCGAGTACAACCATATGTATAAGATCTTCAAAGCAAGAGAAAGGATTAGTACCCTCTCTCTTGCTCGTGTCATTACGATTTATTATATGATTTCTATTTTTGACATCTATTGCTTGGAAAGCAAACGATTTTTACAGGGTTTCTAAGAAAGCAGCTTCAAGAGCTTTCAATCCATTAAGTTGCTCAATACAGCTCATCATCCATTCTAATTGTGCTTCTGTAAGAAGATTCATCAATGATTCCTCTTGGATAAAAACACCAATAGTGCCAGTTTCGGTAAGTCTCTTTTGTAATAGTTCCTGACCATCTTCTAGTAGTGTGCCAAAATCTTGAAGATAAGAAACATGACGTACTGCTGAAAGAGCAACCAAGAAATTATAAAATACATGTGGGGCTTGAGGATTTTTTTGGAGAATTTGCATATACTCTTGATTCAGCACAAGGGAGTGAGCTGCCGGAAGAGCTTCCGCTAAAAACAGATAACAAAGGTTTTTTGTTTCATCATCTTTATTTTTAGAAAATGCTTCTACAAAATCACCATCAAGGAATAGTTCGTCAAGATTTCCCCCGTATAGTTCTGTTATTATTTCAGCCAAGAGAACTTTTACTTGAAGACCACTCTCAAAAATATCTCTCATAAAATCCTTATCGAGCAATAAACTCTGAGGATCTCGTGAACACATAGTACATAAAGCTTCTATTCTTTGTGCTTCACTTTCTGAAGGATTTTCCATTTTATCGCCATACAGTCCTTGTAATAAACCAAGAAACTTTTGGAAGAAAACAGGTAATTCAGAACTATCTTCTTTAGACGAATCATCAGAGTTTATCGATCCAGACTTTTTAGAAATCTCTTTATCTACCGATAATTCAGCTTTCAAGGTAGATTTATCGCAAGGCATGTTAAAGTATTTATACCCTAAAGTTCCTATCAGAACTGTTCCTAGGGTACATGCAGCTACAGGAAGCTTATGAGTTAAAGCAAGCTGTAACGCTTGGTTTTTCACGTTGGCAACAGATTGTTTCTGTTCATCAGATGAACCCCACCATCCTAATCCTAACGCGCTAATCCCTGAAAGGAAAAGTCCTTTTTTTGAAAATAATGCATTACTTACCGTAGAACTTACAGAAGAGATTAATCCAGATTCTTGTGGTTCAGATTTCTTCTCAAATTCAATGAGATCCATTGCACATAGCCCTTGAGGGAGTGCTGCAAACAAGACGATACTTAGCAATAACTGCTTTTGTAAAAAATTCATACTATCCTCGTATTTTCAAAATTTAATAATTACACTATGTATAATCTTTATAAAGCATAAATGACATAAAATAAATAATCAAATGGCCCTAAAAACCCCCAATTATAGCGGGTTTCTAGAATCAGAGGGTCTCTGGTATTTTCTTATATCATTAAAAAAAGACTTGAGAAATCCGTAATTGTCTGCAATAGAGCTATTGTACTAGCGGTCACAAATAAAAAAAGTGTTATGTAGAAGCAACGTCAAACTAAGAACGGATAAGAGAAAATTTAATAAAACATTCATAAAAAAGTCCCTGCATTATTATAGAATATATAGATAACAGACTATGCCGCTCAACTACTTAAAACTTTTGTTTTGTGATGTTCTGCTGCATTAAAAATGTGTAAAACTAATGCTATAAAGGAAAATGATAGGCGATTACAGTTCACCAAACTTTAGACTGAAATAGGTAAGACACACTGGAAAGAAATAGATTTAAAACCTTAAAATCTAGATAAAATATAGGAAAGTGCTTGTATGCCATTTTTTAGTGAAATGCAATAACGAAAATTATGTTCAGCTCTGTGAGAAATATAGGGCAGAAATTAAGAGAAACAAAGAGACCAAAAACGAATTATCTAAAAATAAAAGAGTATGCTCACCTGCGACCTCTACTAAAAACCATAGATCTTATACTAATGAAAACACCAGACTTTCTATTTTTACAGAGCCTAGTCTACTTTAAAAAGTTATCGTCCGTTAAGATTTATCTTTAGAATCTTATTAAGCAAAAACAACAGCCTTCAACAGAATACGGAGAGACAGCATTTTTTAACTAGATACGCATACCATAAAATAAAGCTACTATAAGAAATAGAGAAAATACTTCAAGTAGTGGAGGTGGGCCTTTAGAATAAGAATAGAGCCCCTTTTACGGGGCTCTATTCTACAAAATATTATTCTCAAATAATAACTTTATAAATCTGCTTAATCAACTAGTAATTAGTTCGATTTATGTAGCTTCTATTAGAGTTCTTCTTGTTTTTCTATTTTGACTACCTTTTTTGTACCAAAGCTAGGCATCATAGCCCATAGTTGTCCGAACCAACCTTGATGAAGAGCAACGCCTGTAAATAGTACACCAGTAGTAATTACAGCAGCTTTTGCTATTTTCTTGTTGTCAGCTCTAACTTCGTTGAACTTAGCTTTACCTAAAACTAATGCTTTATCAGCTTGTGTTTTAAAGCTTGTGCTTGTTTTGTAAAGAACTAAGCCGCCAAGTGCTGCTACGCCTAAACCTTCAATAGCCAATTGAGTCTTTGAAGCATCGGTGTAGACATACTTAGTTGTAGTAGTTTTATAATTTGAAAAAGAATCGCCCCAAGTTACAGGAGCATTATCAGAAGCAACTGCTGTCCCACAAGAAATTACAAGAAGCGACATGCTTAAAAATTTCATAGATTTCATAAAATCATCTCCATAATTAAAATATATTCATTCACATTCATATTTAGTCTAATACACTTTCAATACGAGAGTCAATCATTGGTTAAAATTCATATCATTAATTAATTAATTAAAATATTAATTATAATTTTACCAAGAATACCCGTATCTACTTTTCTACATTATTACGAAAGTTTTAGCTTTGCAAAATAATGGTTTTTTCCTTAACGTAGAGTATCGGAAATTAACATTTTTATTTAAATCTCAACTAGCACGCGATTTCGAGTATGTCGTTACTATGCTCCTTTCACATAACTTTATTAAAGTTAGCTATTTCTCAAGAAAAACGTCTAAATACCTTAGTATCTTTCTTCAGCTCCCTACAAAACATACCAACCATATAAAATAAATACAAGAAAACTCTAGTATAACGATGCCTTATACTTCTAGTTAGGCAAACCCGTCTAGAATAACCATCTATTGTGCATAAGCTTTCAAAGATTTATCTTTATAATTAGAATTTATAGAAAAATTCAGTTTTGTCAAGAGCCAACGTTTATATTAGACAGCTCATTAAAAAGCATTATAAAACCGTCTATTACTTCATCGAGAGCGTTACTAATTTCAATCATTAATATAAGTATAACAGCCTTTTTTTCATCGCACAACAG
>JACDFK010000112.1:0-1626 GCA_013815795.1 Candidatus Babelota bacterium
GAATTTGATCCAGAAGCGCCCATTCCACCCTTTAACTTACAGCATTTTTTCGATGTATTTAACTGTAATACTAATCAACCTTTGGCCGATGCGGTTATTAAGCAGGAGCTTACAGATTTCCTGGTAAGTACCCTTGATAGGCTCTCGACCATACTAATAAATGCACCGCTAGGCAACGCGAAACATTTTGGATTTGGTCCTCAGTTGGATTTTAGATGCACCTTCAATGATTATTTTAAAGCTCATACGTATGCTGCACTCGAAGCTTATACCCCCCGTTCAGAAAATAGATTCTTTTTAATCGATAAATGCGCTCAAGATCTCGACAGAAAGTGGAGAGATCCTTCAATGACTGGAGAAAATCTAGCGCTCTTAAATACCCTGGTAGTAGAAACACTTTTCCCTATCGGAGTAAAAATTGGTGTAAATCCCGGCTTAAAGTTCCAAATGAACCAGACTTTTATGTATACTAGTAAACACCTAGACCTCTCTCTAGGATTTGATTATTGGCTTCAAGGACGAGAAAGCTTTAAGGTAACGACCCTCGTGGTACCCGATGGACTTCCGCTCTTGCTGAAAAAAGGGATACGCCCTTTTGCTCATCAAGGTAAAATTTTTGGATGCTTGGGATACTACGATTCACTTAATGAGAAGATAAACTGGTACATCAAAGCCAATTTTGATGCCACACTCTTTAACAGGGGCATTGGAAAAAATTATACACTTGGTGTACGTTTAGGATTAGAATTTTAAAATATAATAACAGAGGTATTACTATGAAAAAAATCCTTAGTATAAGTCTATGTGTGTTTTGTGTAGGCATGTTTTCCTCCATACCGTTAAGAGGGGCTCCTTTAAATGATCCTATATTACGAAGTATCGATGGTCTTCCCTTTGGAATTGACAAAGCAAAAATCGAGAAAATGCTCTGGGCTATTAAAGAGCTAAAAAATACACAAAATGGAATCATTAAAGTATCAGCCCTCGGAGAACCTGATCCTTCTCGATCGAGCATAACACTCACTATTACTTTCAATGGAAAAAAACAGGACATTAAGTCATTAATGGAGCTCGAAAAACAGATACCAACTTCTCAATCACCAGAAAAAATCGAATTAGAAAAAAATCTACAGCTGATTAGAAATTATATTGGTAAAATTAATTTGTTGCTGCTTGCAGATGCACAGGGTACAGAAGACATTATGATGAAGCTTATTAATGAATTTTGTCGTAACCGGAATCGGCATGATTCCTTCCTTCTTAACTGGAAACATGATACTGAAATGGAGCTCTATAACTCTGCCGCAATCTCATTTAAAATGCTGCATGCTTATTCTGAAGATCTCATGAAATTTCTTGCAGATTTAGTAATGAGCTGCCCTAAAGCTCTAAAAGCATATAACGATTCGATAAAAAAGCCGTCATAAAGGAAAAATAAAGTATGCAAGGACTTGAAACATTAGCGGGTACTATCGAGCGCTTTCTCTATCAAAACGAAGAAAATGGTTTCGCCGTTTTTCTTCTTCAAGCTTCTGATAGACAATCGTTTACCGTAAAAGGGTGCCTTCCTAATATTCAAGCAGGCCAAGAAGTACATCTTAAAGGAGTATGGGTCTTCCATGCTAA
>JACDFK010000112.1:1636-3963 GCA_013815795.1 Candidatus Babelota bacterium
TTTGAAGCAAAACTATGTACAAGCATCCTTCCCACCACCATTGTAGGACTTAAAAAATATTTAGGCTCTGGTCTTATAAAGGGCATTGGTCCGGTCTATGCAGAAAAGCTGGTAGTGCATTTTGGCGCTGAAATCCTCTCGATTATAGAAAACTCTCCCGAACGCCTTCTTGAAGTTGAAGGAATAGGTGAAAAACGGATCGAGCAAATAGGAACTGCGTGGAAAGAACAGAAAGATATCGCTAATCTTATGGTCTTTTTACAAGAACGGGATATTAGTCCCGGCATAGCTGCCAAAATCTATAAAAGATACCGACAAGAATCGATAGCTATTCTTCATGAAAACCCCTATCGCATAGCGGACGATATTTGGGGTATTGGCTTTAAAACTGCGGATGAGATTGCAACAAAACTGGGATTTCAAGCGCATGCGCCTCAGCGGATAGCTGCAGGTATTCTTTACGCCATTAGTACAGCCACTCAGCAAGGACATTTGTATGTTGAACTGCTCGACCTCAAAAAGAAAACATTGGAGCTTCTAGAGCTTGTAGTAGGTGAACATGACGATATCTTAAAACAAGCACTTCACACTCTGTATAATAAAGACAAGATCAAACTACTTTCTGAAAATAATCTTCACTACATTACACTTTCGTCTTTTTATTTTTCAGAAAAAGGCATTGCTGCTCGAGTGAAGGCAATACTTAATCGCCCTTCTGAGCACCAGTTTAACATTGATCAGATCTATCATACCTTGCGTGGAGGAAATGAAAATGAAATACATCTCAATGAGGATCAACAACGGGGTATATTAAGCTGTTTCCAGAAAAAAATAACCATTATAACGGGTGGTCCTGGAACTGGAAAAACAACTCTTATAAAAAAACTACTCTCACTTCTTGATGTAGAACGTATAAAATATAAATTAGCGGCGCCTACAGGACGAGCTGCTAAAAGAATCATCGAAGGAACAGGCAAATATGCGGTAACTATTCATCGCTTACTGGAGTTTGATCCTGCTTCAATGGGCTTTACCTATAACGAATCTCATGCATTAAAGCTCGATTTCCTTATTATCGATGAAGCTTCAATGATCGATGTATTTCTAGCTCACGCTATTTTAAAAGCACTTCCGGATAATGCTCATCTTGTTTTAATTGGAGATATTGATCAGTTACCCTCTGTAGGGCCTGGTAATATTTTAAATGACCTTATAGCAAGCGAGATAGTGCCGTGCGTAAGGCTTATTCAAATTTTTAGGCAAGCACAAGATAGTCTTATTGTAGTCAATGCTCATAAAATAAATAAAGGAGAATTTCCTGTTTCCTTTCTACCCGATGCTCGAAGAGATTTTTCTTTTATTAAAGAAGAAAACCAGGAGGAGGTGGAGAACCATCTTAAGCGCATTCTTTTTGTTGAGCTTACAAAGCGTGGCATCTCAAGAGACGACACAATGGTACTTACTCCCATGAATAGAGGGCTTATTGGAACTATCTCATTAAATCAGATTCTTCAAAAAATGCTTAATCCTGAACCTACCCATGAACTGGTTGTCGTACGAGGCACAACCTTTAAAAAGGGAGATAAGGTCATGCAGATTAGAAATAACTATGATAAGCATGTCTATAACGGTGATATAGGTGTCATAACGGCCGTGTATACGTCCAGTAAAGAAGTTACGGTACTCTTTGGAGAACAAAAATCGGTAACGTACGATTTCGATGAGCTCAATGAACTAGTCCTTGCCTATGCAATCTCAATCCATAAAAGCCAGGGTTCAGAGTATGGTGCAGTAATAATACCAATTTTCATGCAACATTTTATGCTTCTCCAACGTAATCTTATCTATACAGCACTGACACGTGCTAAAAAGCTCTGCTACTTTATTGGTCAACCAAAGGCACTTTCCATTGCATTACGAAATGCAAAAGGAAATACTCGCCTTACCTTCCTTCAAAAGTTTCTCACAAGCGACTCCGTAGAATAAAAGTTATAGAGTGCTGCATTCAAAAGACAATCTCTTTATGAAGTATGAGAGTACTCTATTATAATCTAGTATTTCAGTTTTACTTTTTAATTTCGACTACTTCTAATTCATTAGTAATACGTCGTGCAACTTCTGGCATTCCTAACTGATGAGCCTTTTGTGCTGCTGTTTTTCCATTACTTTTTATCACATCTTTAACTCCCTCTTTGGTAAGCCACGAGATAAGAGAAAAAGCGCCTTCAAGCAGTCGGACACGCTCAGCAGCTAAAGAACTTTGTGCATATGTAACCTGTTTAATATCCTGCTGAGTATTATCTATAAATGCCACAAGACAGTGAAAT
>JACDFK010000048.1 GCA_013815795.1 Candidatus Babelota bacterium
CTTTGAAACCAGGAAAAAGGCAGAAAAGACTTTCAATTATAAGTGCTTTACATGAAAATACTCTTAAAGCACCGTTTGTCTTTGAGGGAAGCTGTAATCGAGAAGTCTTTGAAACCTATTTACTTGAAGTTCTGCTTCCCGTGGTCAAACCAGGCTAAACTATTATTATGGATAATGCGAGCTTTCATAAGAACGGAAAAATTAAGGCTCTCATTGAAAGCGCTGGTTGCGATTTGCTTTATTTGCCAGCTTATTCACCTGATCTTAACCCAATAGAACACTAATGGTCTCGAATAAAACACCACATTAGAAAAGCGCTTCCCAGCTGCAAGCGAAATCTCTATGAGGCAGCAGAGCATGCTTTTCATTCAATCTCTATTCATAGGCAAATTGCTATAGCAGTTAAAAAAATTGTTCTCAATAAAACACCCCCCCTGTTTTTAGTATCAGATTACAAAAACACCCCCCCTGTTTTATTGACTTGTTAGGATGAATTCAGTAGTATTATTTCTACCTTGCCACCGTATATGAGAGTATAAAATTATGGAACGAACAGGTATCTCTTTTCTGCTTAACTGGTTAAAGTCTTCTAATCGCTTGCCCCTTGTCATAAGAGGAGCGCGACAGGTTGGAAAAACTTGGATTGTAAGACATCTTGCACAGTTGGAAAAATTAAGGCTTATTGAACTTAATTTTGAAGATCAGAAAGAGCTTGCTTCAACTTTTTCTTCTAATGATCCCACGATAATAGTAAAAAATCTTGAAGATATTCTAGGAATTGAAAAAATTGAGCCAAGAAAAAGTCTCTTATTTCTTGATGAAATTCAGGCGGTACCTGAACTCTATCCAAAATTGCGATGGTTTGCTGAGAAAATGCCAGAATTACCGGTTATTGCCGCCGGTTCTCTCTTTGAATTTATATTTAAACAGGATCATGAACCCTTGAGTATGCCAGTAGGCCGTGTAGAATTCATGTATTTAGAGCCGCTGTCCTTTGAGGAATTTTTGTTGGCTAAAGAAAAGAAACAACTTGTCAGATTAATTAACAGTTATACCTGGTCACAGGATATACCAACTATCACCCATACAACTTTACTGAGCTATTTTAAGGAATATATTATTGTTGGGGGCATGCCAGCTGCTGTCAAAAAATGGGTCATTGAACAAAATCTGGTTGAAGTAAGTAGAATCCATCATAATATACTTGCAACCTTTAAAGGTGATTTTCATAAATTTGCAGGCCGTATGGATTCAGATTTACTTGAACAAACAATGGAGCGAGTCCCTGTGGAATTAGGTAAAAAATTCGTGTATAGCACTGTGAGCAAAGATGTTCAGGTCCCTGCTATTAAAAAATCACTTGATCTACTTTGTAAAGCACGCCTCTGTCATAAGATTTTTTCAACTGCAGCAAATGGTTTACCTTTACATGGGGAAGTAAACGAAAAATTCATAAAAGCTATCTTTTTGGATGTTGGCTTATGCTCAGCATCGCTTGGGCTTTCCCTAGTAGGTATAAAATCAGTACAGGAAATTGCATTAATTAATTCAGGCGGTATAGCTGAGCAGGTTGTAGGTCAGCTTTTACGTAGCATGCAACCTTTATTTATTGATCCTGAACTTTATTATTGGTTGCGCTATGAAAAAAAATCTACTGCAGAAATCGACTACATAATCCAACACGAAGCTCATGTGCTCCCCATTGAAGTCAAAGCAGGAGAAGCGGGAACCTTGAAATCTTTACATTTTTTCATGGGACTGAAAAAGTTATCATCAGCAGTCAGAGTTTACTCCGGAATGCCCCTACGTACCCCTATCAAAACCAAAGATCCTTATGAGAAATCAGTTTCCTACGAATTAATGTCTATTCCATTTTATCTTATAAGCCAAATGAATAGGCTTGTTAATGAATAGATTGTCGAATTCGCTACATTAAGATGAAATCATTATACAGCCCCCTTGAAGGGAAAAGCTGTTTTTTTTGAGAAAAAAGCTCTTTTAATGAGTTCTTTTTCAAAATAGATCTCACAGGTAAGAATTCTTCTTAGTATTTCGTTATGGATTATCATCATTCGTGGTTAAAGATGTTTAAATTCTTTGCTAACCCAGAATGCAATAAACGTTATTGGAGGAAAGTTCTAGTACATAAGAGCTCCTATCATAATTTTTTTTTATGAACCTGATAGCCAGTCTCCACTTAACAGTGCCTCTCACGAAACAGTTTTAAATGAAGATGGACTCACTTTGTAAGAGCCCTTTTGATTTAAAACCTCTAATTTTCTAGGTTCTGTTTACATTTCAGCGTAACCATATCAAACGCCCTACAAATGCTATACATGAAGCGAAATTACGAGCAGATTTATCAAAGCGAGAAAAAATCCGCCTAAAATATGTAACCTTGGAGAAAAAACATTGAATGATATGCCGTTCTTTGTAGAGGTGTATATCGTATGTGCAAGGATTTAGAGCGTTCGACCGAGACGGAATTACTGGCGTACACTTTCTTTTAATGAGACTTTGACGCAATGATTTTGAGTCATAACCTTTCTCTGCTAGTACCTATGAATGAGATGTTCCCTCAAGAAGAGCTTCTACTTGAGTACTATCAGTGCAGTTTCCAGATGTAATAATAGTTTTAAGAGGGTTATCTAAAGAATCTACTTTTACATGTATTTTGCTGGTAAAACCGCCTTTACTACGACCTCCCCCTTGGTGTCTTTGATTTCCTTAACCCGCAGTACATGCACGCGCTCTAATAATAGTCGAATCGATCATTACATACTCAAAATCGGGGTCTTGAGAACAAAATTCAAGCAACTTTTGCCATGTACCCCTTTTTGAGCATCTAGTGAAGCGGCTACATACGCTATTCCATTTACCAAACTTTTCAAATAATTCTCGCCATTAAGTTTCTGTTCTTGCCATCCAAAAGATAGCTTCCATAAATGTTTTGCAATTACTGCTTTGTCCGCAATAAATACTCTTATATTGTTTTAGAAAACAATGTTTTAGAAAACAATGTTTTAGGAAACAATGTTTTAGGAAACTGAAAATTTTGATCTAGACCTTTGCTGTGAGATACTTTTTACCAGGACACCATCTACTATAAAGAAAATCGACGTTCTTTTTGGTGCTATCATACTCTATTTTTCCTTTTTATCAAATATCAACAGAGCCTTGGGGTATGAGGATATTTTTCTTAGTGATGACACACAGGTTAACTCGAATGTATTTGTTTTTTTAGGTCTATTTTTCTGTTCTTAATTCGTTATAGAGTCAATGCGTTTGGGGTTGGCTTTTTATAATGATTGTTGCGTTAGAAAAAAAGCTTTTTGTTCACCAAAGGTATTCCTTTTGTTTTTCTTGATTCCTGATACTATTTTTAACGGAGTTTGGTAGGGCGGTTTAATTAAAGATTTTTCTATAGTTTATGAGCAACTTTTTTATAAAAGTAAGGAACAAAATGAATAAGGTAACGGTAGTACTGATCTGTACGATTTTTCATAGTATAAGCAACTACGGATCGGTTTTAGAATCTACAAGGGACTACTGGTCAATGCAACGCAAAGGAGCTAACTTTTTTAATAAAGTTCCCGGCGTTGATTGGTTTGTAAAAGCTAAGGAGTTTGGTATAGAATTTGCTCGATTAGCTCCCGACAAATGGCATAGCGTAGAACGGGATTTTTTAGTAGGAGATGCAGATGATTTTAAAGAAATACCACAGAAGGATTATATTGTATTAAAAAATGTTTTAGATCAGGCGGCAGACAGTGGAATGTCCATTGTTATTACCGTTCTTTCGTTGCCGGGATCTCGTTGGAAGCAAAATAATGGAGATAAGGATGATTTGCGTCTTTGGCAGCAAGAAAACTACAAAAATCAAGCGATCTCTTTTTGGAAACAGTTGGCATTATTACTCAAAAACCATCCAGCAATAGTCGGATATAATTTATTAAATGAACCTCATCCTGAAATCATAGAGTGTGGGGGTGATTATAGAGAAGTTGATTTTGATGGATGGTATAGCTCAATTAAAGGGTCATTAGAAGATCTTAATCTTTTCTATCATGATGTAATAAAGGCTATTAGGGAAGTTGATACTGATACACCTATTATACTCGATACAGGTATGTATGCAACGCCATGGGCATTACGCTCTATAACGCCCGTGGCTGATGAGAATGTCATCTATTCATTTCATATGTATGAGCCTTATATTTATACGACAGCACGCATTAATAAAGGACGTTTTACGTACCCCGGGCCGATGCCCCTCTATCTTAAAGATTCAGAAGAATCTAACGGGAGAGCTCTATCTTCTGTAGTATGGGATAAAGGAGAAATAGAACGATTTTTCAAACCGGTTGTTCAATGGCAGCGAGATCATAAGATCCCTTCATCTCGGATTTTGGTAGGGGAGTTTGGATGTGATCGAATGGCTAAAGGAGCTGAGCAGTATTTGTCAGATCTTATCGATTTTTTTAATCGTCATTCGTGGCATTGGGCTTTTTATTCATTTAGAGAAGACTGCTGGGGCGGGATGGATTATCAATTAGGGTATTCTCCTTATAGCGCTGAATATTGGGATTCTCTTGAAAAAGGTGAATGTCTTGACAGGTTTAGAAAGGATAATCCATTGAGTGATATGCTCAAAGCTGAGTTGAAAAAATGAAAACAATGTTATGTAAAGAAACTATTCTTCAATAGGTTAGAGGAGATAACTAGGTAAAGGGAGTGCTTCCCTTTTTATTGCAGCCGCTGCTTGCTAAAAGTGAGAGGGCCTATTTTTACTGAGCCCTGTTACTAGACAATCGTTCTGGGAAAAAAAGGTTCCAAGTCATCAACTAAATATATTGATAACCACTGTTGTATATATTTTTGGATGCTTGGATCCATCGTCGTAAAAAGAGTGTATTCAAGAGTCCCTTTTTTCAGCATAAAGGGATTTTGAGTTATATGTCCTTCATAAGCTTTTACAATAACCCATGCTTGAAGAGGGATAGCGCACATGTGAATGAGTTTCATGACATCAACTGAGACTGAGTGCTGCCATATTTCTAGATCCCCTTTTTGAGTTGCTAAAAGAAGTTTTTTGCCATCGGACCTGCAGGTAAGAGCGCTAAATGTGCTTGTTGAAGGAAGTGTGAAAAAAGACTTTCCTGAATACAAGTCCCATAATTGAACTTTACCCTGTTCTGAACAGGTAAATAATATAGTGTCATCAGGGCTAAATGCCGCTGAAATGATCGTTGAAGGAGTGGATAAGGTACTCAAGTGAGGGTGGGCAGGATTGAGGGACCACACGTAGCCGGTACTCTCATCAAAGGTAACAATTTTGGTAACGGCATGATTAAAAACTATTGATCGTATTGGTTTTTGATGGTGATTGAAAGTAATAAGTAACTCCAGTGTTGTTGCATCATAAACGTATAATGTGCCTTCTTTGGAAATGAGAACTATTTTTGTATAATCAGGGCTGAAAATTCTATAGTCTATGTCGAATGAGTCCTTTTGAAGTTCGTAGAGTTTGCTATTTGATTCTCTGCTCCACAGATAGTTCGATTCGGATAGATCCCGAGGAAGAATTAGTAAGTTTGCTGATCCATTAATAAGTAGCTGGTTAGGTGTAAGTTCTGATACTCTATGACTGGATAGTTCTTCCCCCGATTCTATATCTCTTATAACGGATTGGTGATGTGCTGCACCGAAAAATCCAGTGAGAAAAAGTGAACTATCCTGAGTAAATGCTACTGTTTTCATATGATCGGGAATAAAGGGAGGTGGAGTTGGTATATTAGGATATACGGTAAGTTGATGTTTTTTTGTTTCGTGTTCTGAATCCCATATTGCAAGGGTGCCATCTCCTGATACGCTGAGAAACTTTTTTTCATCAGGACTATAGTCAACAAAACAGATGCTGTCAGTATGTCCTGAAAGGGTGGTTGTCCGTTCAAATGTGTGATTTAAGCTGTCTTGGATCATTAAAAAAGCTATTCGTCGCTGTAGATCGAGAGGCAAACTGAGGAATAAATAGAGATGATTCTTTATTTCGTCGATCGAAAGCTTTTTTTCTTGGCTATCCATACAGTGAATTGTAGGGAAGAGAATAATTGTTACAAAGAAAAGTAAAACTGCTTTTCGTAGGGGTCTCGTGGACTGCTTTATCATGAATTTTCCTTCATTTTTAATTATGGTGAGGAAACGTTTTGTTTTTTTATTAACGCTGTATATTCTATTCATTATTTCGATATTGTCAATTTCTAATATCTAAGTAAGTGAGTTCTAAGATGTTTTATAAAACCCTTTGTGATGGCTGTTTTATAGAGTTTTGTAATCTATGAGTATCTTTAGTGCACTAATCAACCTCTACTTTTCATTTTTTATCGATTTTCCTCTAAGCCTATCAGCAGGGCTGATACATAATCCGTATAAGATTTTCATGAAACGAAGAAGTGGTCTCTATTTTTATTTCGTGTAGCTCATGGTTAAAAGAACTCTACATCCAGGCATTTTTTTAACGTATAAAGAGAGGAGAGTTTTTCAAATCTTTACAAAGATAAACTCATAAAATAATGAGGCCAGGGCCTACGGTGAATTCTATCAAGCACAGAGAGAGTTGAGATAAGCTTTTTTGAGTACCTATCTGCTGTAGAGGGGTAACATTACATGAAGAGCTTGTGTCTGTAAAAATAGTTAAGATGTTAGAAATAAAAAGATACATAGAACTGTTTTTTGATTTATTGGATACAGCAGGCAAGTTCAGAAGTATCTTTGTCGAGGTACTCCACGTCTTGTAAGGTTTCTTTTGCAGAGGTAGTACTGTTGATGTCTTGGATATATGCTGAAGTTTTATCGGCAGCTATTTTTTTTATTTCTTCTGTAAAGTTAAACGCGATACGTGTGAGAAAATCGGTATGCCCAATAAGCGATGTTAATCTCTGACCTCTTGTGGTAGTGTACACTACTGCTGCCTTATATCCTGATACGATGGCGACCTGGTCACCAGCAGGGTTAAAGGCTACAAACGTTGCTAACAGGGGATGTTCCATAAATGTATTTAATGAGCTACCCGTGTGTGCATCCCATAGAATGGCAGTTCCATCTGCGGAAGTTGTTATAATTTTGTCTGCAGTATGATTAAAGGCAACAGCCGTGATACTCATCGTATGCCCTCTGAGCGTCTTTATTTTTTCACCTGTTGTTGCATCCCATAGTAGTGCCGTTGTGTCCCTTGATGCTGTTATAATTTTATCGCCTGAGTAAGTAAATGCTGCGCATGTGACAGCATCAGTATGTCCTTCAAAAGCTTGTAGTACTTCTCCTGTTTTTGTATTCCAGAGGAGTGCTTTTTTATCTCGTGAAGTGGTTAAAATCTTGTCTTCGCAGATGTTAAATATTGCATACAGAACCTCACCATTATGCCCTTTAAGGAGCGTTACTAGATTTCCGGTTTTTGCATCCCAGATAAGTGCAGTATAACCGTTGGCTGTTACAATTTTAAATCCTACAGTCTTACCTGCCACCTGCGTTAGTAGGTCACTATGTTCTGTTATTGCTGTTCTTTGGTGGCCTGTCTGTGTAGCGTAAACTCGTAGGGAGGTATCCCATGATGTGGCCACGATTTTGTCTTTTGTTTCCTTAAAAAGGGCTAAAGGGATATCTGTGCTAAGCCCTTCCAAAGGTATATTAGAATGAAGCCTAGTAGTCTGTTCATCGCTTCTTTTTGTAGTGAGAGACCTATTCATAGCTGAAAGATTGAGACTTACAAGTGCTAGAAATAGTAATAAACTTTTTTTCATTATAATTTCCTTATTACGAGACTGTTCTTTAGAGGAAAAAGCTCTCTATGCAGTACTGTTTTGTTTTTATTGAAGAGAGCATCCTAGTTCATCAGTATCTTTATCAAGAAAGTCATTGCCGCTTTGACAGTAGTGAGAAATATCCCAAATTTCAATATCTCCGTATGAAGAAACGGTAATAAGGTGGTCTTCCTCCTTATTAAAAAGAGCAGAGGCTATATAATCCTGGTCAGTCTGTTTTTGTATAGTTACTAGAAGAGTTCCCGTGGTACTATCATATATTTTTGCGGTTTTATCACGAGATGAGAGAACTATTTTGTCTGCCCCAGCGTTAAATGCTGCGGACAGTATCCTCGGACTATTGATTACAGTTATTTTTTGACCTGTTGCTGTATCCCAGATTATGGCTTGATTCCAGGAGTTTGTTATAATTTTATCTCCAGACGGGCTAAAGGTAGCAGACATGATAGGTTCATGATGTCCTCTGAGTGTCATAGTGAATTCAACGTATTTTGCATCCCATAGATGTGCATACTGATCTTTTAGTAGTAAGATTTTATCTGTGGCCCCGTTATATGCCCCACAGGTGTAAGGTAAAGATGCTTTCTGCGTATAATCAGTAGCATCCCACAGTATGGTTTCTCGATCCGCTGTAGTTATAAGTGTGTCCCCCTTTTGATTAAAGGTGGCAAAGTTTACATGTGATGTATGCCCTTTAAGTACTTTTAATTCAGTATTAGTTGAGGCATTCCATACTATTGCTGTAGTATCTACAGAAGTTGTCACAAATTTGTCATCCTTTTGACTGAATGCGACATGTATAATAGGATCCTTATGTCCTTTTAAGGGGTCTGTCTCTATAGAAACATTTTTTTCTGTGTACCAGATTATTGGTTTATTAAGAGAAGGCCCATCTCTGGTGATAAATTGATCTCCCTCATGGTTAAATGTTAGAGCTCTATTAATACTTTTGCTAAAGGGACAAGGCTTCTTTGTACCAATCTTTTTATACGTTAAGGCATTATAGACCGTTAAAGTCGAGCATTCTAAATCTAACACAACAAATAGGGTTTTTTGATCATTAAAGAGGACCGAACTAAATTTCTCATTATTCTGATTTATGAGCATAAGAGGGCGTGTGATGAGGGCTGCACTGTGTGTTTCTATAGAAATATCTTTTTGCATTGAATAAAGACACCCACTCATGAAAGTAAGAGATAACAATAGCAGTTTTTTCATAAAATTTCCTTGGTACTAGAATAGTTTTTTTCAGACTGTTTTTTAAAGAGAGGCTTTTTGTGAGGATAAAATCGTGTAAGAGTGCCTTCTAAAAAAGTGTATCCTCATACTTTTAAACAGGATCTTTATACGTATCGTTAGCTGATTTTTAAGTTTATTAAAAACTATTTTATTTCGTTTTTAATTATAATAAAAATTTCTCTTACACTAAGTTTAGCAATAATTAGTCAGATACGCAAATCGTTACTTTCGAAAGAAGCACTCGTTATATACGGGTGGCTTAATGTTAAACTATGCAGGAAATAGAGTATCTATAGTAGGTCATATCGCCTGTCACTATCGCTTACGCTGAATTATGGAAAGAACTTTTTAAAGAGAGTGTATGATGGCCCCTAGTAAAAATAAGAGTTTATGAATAGTTACATCTTACGCACTATCTAAAGAATGTAATCTGTTATTTCTACAGTATGCAAATTCAATAAGTATTAAAGAACTATATTTTCGTCGATTTAGTTTTTATTATGAAAATTATCTCTAGAGGGGGTAAGTCGCCCTTCTCTAGGGAGGACTGTTTTCTAGAGGTGATTCTACATTTTGATCAATAGGTAGTTGTATTGTATTTACCTAGTAAGTTTATTACACTTGAAAGCAGAGAAAAATTATACATTGTTAAGTTATTACCAAAGCAGGCATGCAATGAAAGAGCAACAGAAAAAATTTTATGTTACTACACCCATATACTATGTGACCGCACGTCCTCATTTAGGTTCGTTGTACTCAACGCTTTTGGCCGATGTAGCAGCACGATGGCATGCACTCCGCGGGTTTAAGACGTTTTTTCTTACAGGAACAGATGAACATGGTCAAAAGGTTGCTCAAGCAGCTGAAAATGCACATAAGAAACCGCAAGAGTTCGTTGATAGTTTTATTCAGGATTTCAAAGATATGTGGAGTTCCTATGAAATTCAGTATGATTACTTTATACGAACTACTGATGAAAGCCATAAAAAAGCAGTTCAGTTTTGGTTAAAGAAGTTGATAGATTCGGGTGAAATTTATAAATCATACTATTCAGGTTTTTACTGTACACCCTGTGAAACCTATGTCACCGAAAAAGACGAAAAAAATGTATCTGAACCTTCCAAGGCATCTCCCTCAGAGCAATCTCCATCACAGGAACCTTTGTGTATTTCTTGTGCACGAAAGACCTCTTTTATATCTGAAGAATCCTATTTTTTTAGGCTTTCTGCTTATCAGGACCGCTTATTGAAATTTTATGAAGAAAATCCTGATTTCATTGTACCTTCTGAGCGGCTTAATGAGGTAGTGAAGTTTGTACAATCGGGATTAAAGGATCTTAGTATTTCTCGTACATCGTTAGAGTGGGGTATTCCCTTTCCTGATGATCCACAGCATGTAACCTATGTGTGGGCTGACGCTTTAAATAACTATGTTACAGCGATCGGTTATGGTAATGAGGCTCGACAAGAGGAATTAGCTTTATGGTGGCCGGCAGATATGCAGATTCTTGGTAAAGATATACTTCGTTTCCATGCGGTCTATTGGCCTGCTTTTTTGATGGCTTCGGGGCTTGCTTTGCCTAAAAAACTACTGGTTCACGGATGGATTACTGTAAATGACCAAAAGATGTCGAAATCCTTTGGGAATGTGGTCGACCCGCAGTCATTGCTGGATGCTTATGGAGCAGAAGCGGTTCGTTATTATCTTATTCGTCATATGGCAATTACCCAAGATTCTGACTTTAGTACGCTGGATCTTGAAAAGCGGGTAAACTCCGATTTAGCACATGATTTAGGTAATCTACTCAATAGGGTGGTGACTTTGTCTCATAAACAGAATCTTTTTGAAGTTAAAAGTCCCGCTACCTGGTGCGTTAAAGAGATTGCATTGCGAGATTCGTTTTGGACGATGATGGAGCTTTTTATAGAGGATATGAATGAAGGCTACTGGTATAGAGCTCTTTCTACCTTATGGCGTTTTATTCATGAAGTTAACTCCTATTTTCATGCAGCTGAACCTTGGAAAATTAGTGATACAGCCCGTTTTGAAGAAGTAATTTCTGCCACATGTCATAGCCTTCAGGGAATAGCTTTTTTGCTTTCTCCTGTTATGCCTCAAAAAATGAAAACGCTTCTTTCTAGCCTGGGAGTAGTAATGACCCCTGGCCATGATGTAGTCGATGAACTCAGTACTAATCCCTGGACGAAAACATTTATGTTAACCAAAATTCCTCTGCTCTTTGAAAAATATGAGATCGCACCTGTAGTTGAAGAAAAAAAGGTTGAAGCTGCGGAGCCTACTATAACCATTGAAGAATGGGCAAAAACGGTGCTTGCGGTAGGAACGATTCAAGAGTGTGAAGAGGTCCCTCGTTCTGATAAACTTCTCAAGCTTCTAGTTAACTTTGGCTCTTATGGTACGAGGCAGATTCTTTCAGGGGTAAAAAAGAGTTTCTCACCTGCTGATTTGATAGGAAGACAGGCTATTTTCGTGTTGAATTTGGCTCCTCGAAAAATGATGGGATTAGAATCGAATGGTATGCTTTTAACCGTTCAAGATGCACAATCTGACCTTGTCCTCTTATGTCCTACCGTACCTGTGCCGGATGGAACACGGCTAAAATAAGAAGGACTGAAAGTATAGTGAGAGTAAGACTCTCTTACGTTTTATGTATAACGAGTATACGGTATGTGCTTGAAGGTAAAGGGCTAGGTCTGCTCTCTAGTAGTAGGTACTCATCTAGTAGGTGCTCACCTACTAGATGCTTAAAAAGAGAGTTTTACTAGGGAAAAGTGGTTGTCTGCTTTTAAAAATAATGCTTTTTTCAGAGCACTCAGTAGAGTTCTAAAGAGTTGTGATACCTGATTATAGTGTAGGTCTATTGTATGAAAGAGGGTCGCTTATGTATCGGTTTAAAATCATCCTCTAATACGTCACCCTCTTTCATAACTACCTGCTAAAGGAAAGTTATAGGGTATTCTACCTCTTTTTGCTATTCTCTATTACCCCTGTTAATCGTTTCATCGCACTCCTAAAATTTTATTATGGTAAACTTTTACTGGCGTATACACCTTCTGTTGTTATGCGCCCTCCGCTGATTTTTTATTGAAGACAACATCCTAACTCATCGCTGTCTTTATCTAAATAACTGTCACTTTCCTGATAGGAACTCCTATTTTGCGAGTCTTCTATCATCAAGGGAGAGAAATTCCATAGTTCTAATTTTCCATCATTAGAGAGAGTGAGCACTGAGTTTTCTAATGTAGTGAAAGCCGCCCAGTCAAATGTAGTGGTTGCATCGTTTTTATGTAAAGTTGCTAGAAGGTCACCGGTTTTTGTATTCCAGATTTTTGCTGTTCTGTCGTACGAAGTCGTTACGACTTTGTCATCTGTCTTATTAAACGATGCATAGCTGATGGTACCAGTATGTCCGGTGAGTGTAGTTATAAGGTCTCCCGTTTCTGAATTCACAATTACTGCCGTAGTATTAGGTAAGGTAATAATAACCTGGTTTCCTGCCTGATTAAAGGCGGTATACATAATATGACTGGTAATATGACTGGTAGGAAATTTTACTAATAGTTCAATCTTTTTTCCCTGTACGATATCCCACAAGAAGGGGGCTATGAATAAGCCTGGTTTAAGGGGATCTTTTTCCCAGTACCAGCCTACAAGTGTGGTAGAGGTCGAGTTGAGGACTGCGTCCGATACAGGAATTTTCAGTATATTCTCATACGTAGTGGTATCCCATAGCAATGTAGTATCATTTACAGATGTGGTGATAATATGGGTGCCTAGATGGTTAAATGTTGCAGCGGTGACCGCGGAGGTATGGCCCAGAAGTGTAGTTATTTTGACTTCGGTTTCAACATTCCAAACTACTGCTGTCTTATCTTCTGAGGTGGTAATAATCTGATCGCCTGTGCTGTTAAAGATTGCGCTACACAGCCGTTTGATATGCCATTTGAGGGTAGTAATCTTAGTTCCGGTTTTAGCGTTCCAAATTATTGCTGTACA
>JACDFK010000049.1 GCA_013815795.1 Candidatus Babelota bacterium
ATTCCCTGTTGAATATTCTATTGACAATGGAGTAACGTTCCAATCATGTCCTCAATTTACAGGATTAGCAGCGGGCGTCTACAATATTGTAGTACGTGGTAACGGACTCTGTGCAGTAAGAACGGTAACGCTTGGTCAGCCATCTGGCCTTACGTTTACCGTAGTTACCACAAGCCCTGGTTGTCTCCCTAATGCTTTAGGAACATTAACAATAACAGCTACGGGAGGCGTTGCCCCTTTTAGATTTTCCATCGATAATGGAAGAACTTTTCAAGCATCACCGGTATTTATGGGCCTTGCGGCAGGAATATACAGGGTTGTCGTAGAGGATGTTAATGGAAATGCTGCTCGACAAAATGTAGCGGTGGGTGCAGTTATACAGACGACAGGTAATCCAACTATCGACTTTATTCTAGCAAAATATTGTAGTAATTGTGTGGTGATTCAGCCATAAAGTGAGAGGTATTCTATGAGCAGAAGACCAAAGAATACCGGTTTTTTAAGAGGAAAATGCCGAAGAAGGGTTAGTTGGGGTAGGGAATCTAAACGTATCCAATAATAAAGGGAGATATGAGATGAACAAGCGTTTTTTATATAATGTTTTTGTAGTAAGTCAAATAGTAGCAGCTCTTCCATTGTATGGTCAGAGGCTTAAGCTTGGATTTAAGGAGATAGGTATTTCAGCTGTGGGATGTGCTGGTAACAACGGAGTGTTAAGAGTTATTCCTCAAAGCAGCGTAAGTACGCCAAATGAAATAACCTATACTCTTAATCCTGGTCAAAATGAAATTGTAAATACTACAGGTATTTTTCAATCTCTTATTCCTGGAACCTATACGTTAGAGATTTTTGATCCCCGAACTGATGAAGATAGAGATGCTCAAGTTGTAGTAACGCAACTTATTCCCTTGGTTATAGCCAATGTAGCTATAACTAATGTAAGAGTTGCGGGCCAGGCGACCGGTAGTGTTACGGTAACTCTCGAGGGTGGCAGAGGCGATATCTTCTTTATTCTTAATAATGAAGAACGACAACGTGTGGATAACTTCCAAGTTACTATTCCTAATCTCCGTGCAGGCGATTATACATTGGTTTTTTCATCTGAAGATGGATGCCCGCCTATTAGGATGGAATTTTCGATTATCGAACCTGATGCTTAATTGATTACTTACAGTAGGTAAAGGCACGATAGCAAGGTGGTTACCATTCAGTAGAATTGTTATACCTCTCTTACTAGACGTTTTTACTACAGAGCAGCATTCTTTGTTTGTTAGATGAAATGAAAGTGAGTTTCTTTAAAAGGTTTATATCTTTAAAAGAAACTCACTTTTTCGCGTAATATTACCTCATAATGTGGGTGTTACAGGCATAAAGTTACGTGTATCAAAGATCACAATAGTCAGAGGGAATGCCAACTTGACTCTTTAGGATGATCTGTTTGCCTATCCACATGATTTTCAGGTTTTTTGTAATTGTGGCGCATGTGGTAGAGCGTGTGTTTTTTTCGTAGCTGTTGGTAGGGGAGCTGCTTAAGATCCCGATATTTTTTCCCACTGTGTTTTTTGTCTGAATTTTATATCTTATGAATGAATTATTGAACATTTTTCTCAGAAGGTGTTCATAGAGCCTTTTTAAGCAACTTTTTTTCTGTGTCTTGATTTTTGTGGGTCTGATGTCTAACTTGCCGTATAGCCTGTTTTAGTGTAATCTTAATAATAAGTTACATGAAGTAGTTAGAGTGTATTGTAGACGCTTTCTCATTCTTAAAAAAGCATTATAGCGAAAGTGGGTTGTTGATGGAACCAACAAATGAAAAAGATGGGATCTCTCGTACGAGACCTGTGTTAATTGAAGAAGAATTGAAAGCATCCTTTTTAGATTATGCGATGTCCGTTGTAGTAAGTAGAGCAATTCCTGATGTGAGGGATGGGCTTAAGCCGGTGCATCGTCGTATCCTTTATACTATGGACCAACTGGGGTTCTACCATAATAGACCGTATCATAAATCGGTACGTGTGGTTGGTGACGTCTTAGGGAAGTATCATCCTCATGGCGATCAAGCTGTCTATAAATCTATGGTCGGTATGGTGCAACTTTTTTCAAAGCGGTATCCTCTGCTTGATGGTCAAGGAAACTGGGGGTCTGTTGATGGTGATAATGCAGCGGCGATGCGTTATACTGAAGTTCGGATGAAAAAAATTGCTCAAGAACTTTTATTTGATCTAGAAAAAGAAACGGTCGATTTTGTACCAAATTTTGATGAATCGACTGTTGAACCCGTTATATTACCCAGTAAAATTCCTAATCTTTTAATTAATGGTACTGCAGGGATTGCGGTAGGGATGGCAACAGCGATTCCTCCTCATAATCTCGGTGAGATTATTAATGCCTGTTTAGCTCTCTTGAATGATAAGGATCTTTCTGATGAAAAACTGTTTTCATTAGTTCCTGCACCCGATTTCCCTACAGGCGGTATAATATGTGGGCGCGCTGGTATTGTAAGGGCTTATACTACAGGCCGAGGCAACCTTATTTTGCGCGGTGTGGTTGCCAGCGAAGAGACAAAAAAGGGGAGTGCTCTTATTATCAATGAGTTACCTTATCAAGTAAATAAGGCTGAACTCATAATAAAAATTGCAGATTTGGTGAAGAATAAAATAGTTGAGGGTATTTCCAATATTCGTGATGAATCTGACAAAAGAGGCATTAGGGTCGTTATAGAGCTTAAGCGTGGAGAGGTTCCACAGGTTATTCTTAACTTACTTTACAAGCATACACCTCTTCAAACCAGTGTTGCTATTTTAATGTTAGCCCTTCTTGATAATAGACCTTTAGTGTTTACATTGCGGCAGATGATCCGAGAATTTTTGGTGCATCGTGAAGTTATTATTACAAGACGTTGTGAGTATGATTTGCGAAAAGCACATGCCCGCGAACATATTTTGCTTGGGTTTCAAATAGCTTTGGCTAATATCGATGAAGTTGTAGCGCTTATTAAAGCATCGCCTTCTACAGAGAGCGCTATAGCTAAACTTACTGAGCGTTTTGCCTTAACTCCTGAGCAGAGCAAAGCGATACTTGAAATGCGTTTGCAAAGACTTACAGGACTTGAGCAAGAGAAGATATTTAATGAACTTGTTGAAATAAAACAGACTATTGCGCAGTTAAGGGCCATTCTTGAAAATCGGGAGCTGCTTTTAGAAGAAATTCGTAAAGAACTCGAGCATATTAAACAAGAATATGTGAGTGAGCGCAGATCTCGTATCGAAGGACCTGTTGATATTCTGCAAGAAGCTGATTTAATTCCCGATGAAGAAGTAGTAGTGACATTGACACGTAAAGGATATATGAAACGGGTTCCTTTAAGTGTATATGATGTGCAGCATCGTGGCGGCAAGGGTAAAATGGGTATGGCCGCTCTTGAGGATTCTCAAGATGTTTTACAAGATATCTTTGTAACACGTAATCATGATGAACTGTTGTTCTTTACCAATACTGGTCGTATTTATAGTTTAGCAGTCTATCAAGTTCCTGAAGGATCTCGTATTGCTAAAGGACGAGCTGTTGTAAATATGCTTGCGTTATCTCCTGATGAGTCGATTGTTAAGCTACTCTGTACACGTGATTTAGAAGACACTTATTTGGTTATGTTAACCAAACAAGGGATTATTAAACGTACTGAAGCTTCGTCGTTTGCTAAAATACGAAGCACCGGTATACGGGCACTTACGTTAAATGAAGGTGACGAACTTGTATTCTGTGCATTGAGTTCTGGAAACGATAATATTGTTATTGCGACAGCTCATGGACAAGGAATACGATTTAAAGAAACTGAAGTACGTTCAATGGGCCGTACAGCAGCCGGTGTCATGGGGGTTCGCCTCTATGAAGGTGACTATGTAGTGGGCATGGAAATTGTTCGTGAAGGTCAAGACATATTATTTGTTACTGAGCGAGGTTTTGGTAAGCGAGTTAGGGTTGACGACTTTAGAGTTACTCATCGCGGAGGCTATGGTGTTCGTACAATACCTACGGAATCACGTAACGGTAAGGTTATTGGACTTTCAGTAGTCGATGACATGAGCAATGTTCTTTTAATAGATATTCAAGGAAAAATTATTAGGCTTTCTCCAAAGGAAATACGTACGTTGGGAAGACAGGCAAAAGGTGTTCGATTGATTCGATTAGAGCCTGATCGTCTGTTGGCCGCTTGTGCTGTTCTTCAGGCCACTGAAGATGTGGTGGTAGTTCCCTCAGTAGCACAGGAAATTAACGAAGTTGCAAAAGACTTTGGTGATATACCGAGTGATTCTTTAGAAGAGTCAACAGAAGAATAAGGTAGTTTTAAACTCTGCGATTAGCGTAAAGGTATCAGGAAGAATTGCACAAGTATGCAGCCTTCCTGATACCTTCATTTCTAGGATGCAGGGCCCATTTTGAGCGCTGTATTAAAAGACCTTTTAAGTAGATCAAAAATACGTGTTATTTCTTTAACATCCTCTTCTGTTAATTGCTTGAAAAAGAGTTTATCAGCCTGCTCTACGGCGGGAAGTACTTGTTTTAGTAGGTGTGATCCTTGGGAGGTTAAGAATGGCTTTTTTCTCTGCCATCTAAAGAAGTCTTCCGTTCAATGAGTTTTTTTAGCTCGAGGCTGCGGAGTATTTGCGAGGTTGTGTTGGGATCAAGGCTTGCTAAAACACCTATAGAAGCTTGATTTGTCCCTTTATTATCTTGTGTTAACCATCCGGTTGTAGCTAATATAACAAATTGAGGATGAGTTAAAGAAAATGAAGAGGTTACTTTTTCAATAGAGCTTCGCCAGCGAGTACTTATATGCCATAATAAAAAACCGAGGCTTTGTTCGGGTAAATCAAAATTACTTATACTTTTAATTTCGTGTTTTTTTACCATCCTAGTTAGGTCTCCCCAGTGTCTTAAACGGTATTCTTATTATTCTGAAGCGGAGAGTTTATAGATTCTTATTCTATGTCCATCCGGATCTACGATAACAAAAGTACGTCCAAAATCAAGTTCCGTAGGTTTTTGAATTACTGTAAACTCTTTTTACTCCACGAGTGGTAGAGTGCGTCAACATCTTCTGTTGGAAAACAGATTTCTTGAGCTCCCGCATCTGCTTTTACCAAGGGCTCAGCGGTATAGCGTGACCATAAACCTAACATTACGCCATTAGGTAATGCAAACATCACAAAGGTAGGAGATTCTTCAATCGGTTTAATCTCCAATGCTTCTTGATAAAAGAGGCTGCTTTTCAAAGGATTTTCTACAAATAGTAAGATAAATCCTAGAGTTGGTGCTTTCGTCATAGGTCCTTTCTTGTGGGCGGTTAAAGTAGTTTTTAGAAATTATATAATACGTATACGTACTAAAAATATCAACTTTTTTTCTAAAGCGCTAGAAAAGATACTGAATATTTTAAAGCAGTTTTTTTTTATGTAACAGAAGAGTGGCTTTAAGAGAGTTATAGGGGAGAGACATTAATTTAGTGTCTGATTAAGGCATTCTTCTTTGCAGATCTACTGAGCAGGATATTTTTGAGGTAACTGTTCTGTCAGCTTCTTTATGAGTATCATTGCCTCAAAAAAACAGTTAGTAAAGGATATTTTTTGCTGGGGTACATAGTGAAAGGTACTTTTTCAGAGAAAACCCTCTATTAACTAAATATGCTCGGGAAGGCTTCTTTTTCTGAAGAGGAATCTTATAGGGCTAAAGAGCACGGTAATAATGCCTTTGTACAAGGAAGATAGGTTGCTTGAAATTGAATTTTGCCTTTTTAGTATTATTGATGTATACTTCTATATACGACAATTAGTATTATCTTTGTTCGAACGCATACTGTCTATAGAAAAATTTATGAGGAGTTTATTATGCCAGTACCTAAACGAAAGACGAGTAAGGCCCGTAGAGATTCGCGACAGGCCAATAAACATATTCGTCCTCAAGCTATCACTTCCTGTTTAAATTGTGGCCATGCAGTGAGTCCACATCAGGTTTGTGAAGAATGTGGTTTTTATAAAGGCGAAAAAGTACTTCGCACCAAGCATGAACGTGCTATTAAGCGTGTAGAGCAAGTGCAAGCTGTCCGTTTAAAAGAGGCTCAAAGTCAGGCGCAAGCTCCTGAAGGGCAAGCACATGACGAAGGAAAATAAGTTAGAATGAATTAAAAAGTCCAATCAGTCCTGAAAAGGAGTGGTTGGACTTTTTTACAGTAAGAGGAGAGAGTATGTCTATAGCGGGAAATACCCCTAATGAAAAAAAATTATACGCCGGTATGGGGCTGCTGTTAGCAAGTAGTATTATCGGTGCTGGGTACTTGGGGTATTCATGGTATAAAAAGAACAAAGAACAGGCTGCCTATAAAGATTTATCAGAATCGATTGAAGGGTATATTAAAGCTTCTACTTCAGCACTCTCATCGAAAAAATCATTTTCTCCACAGTGGACTGATGTACAAAGAGCATTCAAAATCGGAGCTGAAATTAATAGTTCTTCATCATTGTATCCTTATTTTCTTGCGTACCAGGCAGATGTACTCCTGCAACAAGGGCAGAATACTGAAGCTATACAGATTATGGATGATGCTATAGCTCACTTAGATCGCACTCATCCTCTTTATTATTTATATGCTCTTAAAAATGCATTAATGAAGACCGACTCTCAAGATGCTTCTCTGTCACAAGCGGGACGTGAAGCCTTAGAAAAACTTGCAAATGACAATGCTAATCTCTTACAAGACAGAGCACAGTACTATAGTGCTTTGGATGCTTATTATAGAGGCGATAGTGGGGCCGCTCAGAAACGGTTTCAACAGATTATCGCCCGTGGAAATGTAGATTCTCCATGGCACCAAAAAGCATTGAAAAATATGGGATAACTTATGAATGATGTTCGTGTTCGCTACGCTCCTTCTCCGACTGGTCACTTACATCTAGGGTCCTTAAGGACGGCCCTGTATAATTGGCTTTTCGCACGCCATCACCTAGGTGTTTTCTTGGTTCGTATAGAAGATACCGACCTCGAACGATCAAAGCCTGAATATACACAGTCGATTTTAGAGACTTTGCAGTGGGCATCAATGGAACCTGACGAGCCGGTAATAATTCAATCTGAAAGAATAGAGATTCACCGTAAGATTGCTCATCAGCTTTTAACAGAAGGAAAAGTCTATCGATGTTTTTGTACCCCAGCAGAATTACGTGAACGATTAGGCGAAAGTGCATCTCAAGAGGGTAGTTATACCCGTTATGATGGAAAATGTCGCGATAAAGACGTTACAAATTTTGATGAAAAGCCGTTTGCGCTCCGTTTTAGACTTCAGGAGGATCGGCAGAGTATTTTGTTTAATGATCTTATTAGAGGCCCTGTACAATTTGAGCGTGATCAGCTCGACGATTTTATTATTGTACGTTCAGATGGGACTCCTATGTATAATTTTGTGGTAGTAGTAGATGACGCGTTTATGAATATATCACATGTGTTACGTGGAGAAGATCATATTTCCAATACTCCAAAACAGATTTTATTGTATGAAGCGTGCGGTTACGCGGTTCCCCAGTTTGCTCACTTTTCTATGATTCTTGGTCCTGATGGCCAACGGTTGAGCAAACGCCACGGAGCTACTTCGGTTCTTGAGTATAAGCAGGAAGGTTTTTTACCTGATGCCCTCTGTAACTATCTTGTGAGACTTGGTTGGTCTCATGGTGATCAGGAGCTTTTTACTCGCCAAGAGTTGTTCAATTATTTTGATCTTGGTGCTATGAGTAAGAAGGGAGCTATTTTTGATCCTAAAAAGCTTGAGTGGGTCAATGGTATGTATATTCGAAATCTTTCGCCAGAAGTTATTCTGGATACTATTGAACGGGATATGAATCATACATGGAGAACAGTGTTTAGTAAGTGGAGCTTAAGTACGCTTTTAAAGGGGATTTCTCTCTATAAGGAACGTGCTAAAACGCTTAAAGAGCTCAGTGATGATCTGAAAAGTCTGCATGAAACACCGGTAAAGTTTCCAGAGAATCCGAATTTTATAGATACTAGTTCGGTTCTGAACTCTTTGCAGGCGGTAGAAGATTTATTAGAAAGGTTAGATACTTTTTCTTATGAATTTATAGATAAGACGCTGAAAGAGTTTTGTCATGAAGCTGCTCTTTCCTTGTCTCAGCTTATGCAGCCTTTAAGAATTGCATTAACAGGAAAGATTTCCAGTCCTGGAGTTGCATCTATCATTGAGGTATTAGGAAGAGAAGAAAGTGCATATCGCATTAGATTATTTAGAGACTATTTAAAAAAAAAAGGGAGGAATGAAGCATTAACCAATAATTAGAATTACGGAGGATTTGTATGAAAATTGGTATGCTATTCCCTGGTTATTCCAGCCAGTTTGTTGGAATGGGTAAGGAGCTTTATGATAGCTCACGTGTCGTTCAGGAATATTTTGAAGAGGCGTCTAATTGTTTAGGTATTAACTTTGTCAAATTATGTTTTGCATCATCTGATGCTGAACTTGCAAAAGTTACGCACGCTTATCCAGCACTCTTGTTGGTAGGTGTTTCGACTGCGTATAGAATTCTTGAACTTTATCCAGATATGACTATTAGTTGCGTAGCTGGTTATGGGATTGGCGAATATAGTGCACTTACCTTAGCAAAGGTTCTTAGCTTTCCTGATGGGTTGTATTTGTTGAGCAAACTATCTCAATTTTATACCGCATTACGTGAAGAATTAGATGCTAAGTCGGTCATAGTAAATGGCTTGACGGCGCGTAAACTGAAGCAGATTTGCGAAGAGCATAATGTGCCGGGTGCATGTGCTCACATAGCGATTTATGAAAACAAACATGATCATGTTATTTCTGGTCATTGTGACGCTGTTAATGCAATAGCCGACAGTGCCTCAGATGCAGGTGCTGATAGAGTGAAGGAGATCGATTTAATTGAAGGTTTCCATACACCACTTTTATATGGTCTAGCAGAACAGTTGAAAATGTATTTGACGAAAGTAGATTTTAAGGACCCGCAAATCCCTCTTATTATGGGTATTAATGGTAAAGAAACGTGTCTTGCAAAGAAAGCGCAGGATGCTATTATTAGACAGATTGCTGAGCCTTTTCATTGGGATACCGTGCTAAAGCAGTTTGCTTCTGTTGATGTAATAATTATTCCGGCTCCTTCTAAGGCATTAGTTGCTGAAGTAAGAGAGCATTTTCCTCATAAAACAGTAGTTGGCATCGATACGGTAGCTGATTTACAAAATCTGAGGGCTTTTATTAAGAATAAGACAAGTGATGATATACTCGATGAAGGGACGTTTAGCGAAGTAGCTAGCGCTCTCTAAGCCTATTATAAAGGAGTTTTGATGGATCGATCTCAAATACATGCAAAGATAGTAACGATAATAGCGAAGATCTTGAAAATTAATGAAGATGCTATTACATCAGAATCGAGCCTAGAAAGTTTAGGCGCTGATTCTTTAAATCGGGTTGAATTTGTTATTGAACTAGAAGATGCGTTTGGCATCGAAATTAATGATGAAGATGCAGAGAAGCTTACTACGGTAGGTCAAATTATTGACTACATAGAACGGCTTGTTACTGCAAAATAATATCTGAGTATAAGAAAAGAGGGAAGGTTATTATAACCTTCCCTCTTTTCTTATACTCAGATAGTGTCTCATCAAAACTCGTTTAAAAGAATTTTTTTAGAATGATATACATCCTTTAACCCATACACCCCATTGATTAAGGCCTGTTCTTTCAGGACCACATCGTAGATGATTTCCATCAAACTCAATTTCACCACCAAGCCCTACTTGAGGATTCCAGCCACATTCGTCCATCCAGGTATAGCAAATATGAGCAAAAAGCTTGTGGGTAACAACTGAATGAGCTTCTGCTGATCTAATATTGAGATCATTGACTGTAAGAAGTTGAGGTTGTAAACCATTATTTATAAAGAATCCATTCGCCGGTGTGAGTTGACTTACGGGGGTAGGTCGTGTTACAGCAGTTCCGTTAATGCACACGTCACAAGCATCTGAAGGAACAGTTCCTAGTGGTCGTGTGCCTCCCTTAAATGCAGTCGCATTAGTTTGTACTCCATTATTAGCAAGTACTTCTACTTCAGAAACCGGTTCAAGATCTGCGCAGTTTAAAGGAGCTACTGATCCCTCTGGAAATGCTGCTCCTACTGGAAAAATCGTAGGAACTGGAGCTCCTTGTCCTTGTGGTACTTCAGCGATAGGGAAGTTGAAGCAACACGTATTTTCAGTACCTTTAATGCCAAATCTACGTTTATCAATATCAGAAGGGCAGGAAGTACAGCGGAGTTCAATAGATTCATGACTATGTCCGTATCCATTATATCCAAGGTCTATTCCGAGTCCACACCAGCGATATGCAAGCTTTAATGAGAAATCTGCTTTTATTGCTACACTTACATCCACTTCTCGTGTTGCAAAGCAGGTAGCGCTTATAAGATTATTTGCATAGGTAAATGAGGTTCCATTAGTGTTGAACTCTTTCAGAAGCATATAACGACTAAAAGGTCCATTGTCATTAAAGTCAAAAAGCCTACATTGGCGGGTTCTAAACATATGTGTTACATTTCCTTCTAAGAAAAGTGCAACATTGGAATCTTCTCCGCTCCATAATACTGTATGGGCAGATAGACCTGCACCAAGTTCGAAGAATTTCCCATTTCCTATGGTAGGATCAAAAACGAATACGCTTTTCTGTTTTTTCCCGGTAGGAAGTACCGCTTGGCCATAAAGTCCAAGATGATAACAGTCATCATTAATAATATTATAACCAAGAATTACATCTATATCAGCTAATCCATTACGAGTTGCTCTGGTGAAGTTGAATTTACCTGAACACCAGGGAGTTTGCATATCTCCAAAAAGGAATCTTCCACTCAGTGCTTGTTTAATAGTTTCTGCAGTATTTACAGAATCTTCTCCCATGTAACAAGGATCAAACTTTTTTAAAGCTCCCGTTGAGGTAAAATCGCTCGTTTTAATAGAAACACAGTTTCCGCAGTTGGTATCGAGGTTCCATCGTGTATGAACAAAAGGTGCATGAAGACGAAGATAGAGCCCTTGAGTTTGCGTTAAGCCTTCGAGACCTAAATAAAAACCAAGATCTACTATATAGTTTTCGATTCGGGGCTTAAAGGTAATGTGGCCTCTAAAATCGGGTGCAAATCCAAAATTATCAGCAAGAAGTTCACGTGGTGTTCGGTCGGTTACCGCACTCCCTGCAAAGCTGACTACGGGTGTTCCAAAAAGTCCTTGTGCGAGTTGTTTGCTTTTGAATGTTCTTTGGTATTCAAAAGTAAGATATCCTGCTCCATAGTTTTCGCACTGTTCCGGTTTATTAAGTTCCCATTGCCATCCTATAAGTTCACGAGCGGTGTTCGCTCCTTGGGAACGGGGATGTAGTATGGTACGCAGGTTTTTAAAGACATCAGTGGAACAGTCATCTTTCTTGGTAGTGCATGTTTTAGCATGTAAAGAGCCTGCTAAAAGCACACTAACGCTTATTAAAGTATACAGTATTCTTCTCATAGAGAGCTCCTTTAAAATGTGTGATAGTTTTTTCTTTATGTGAAAAATGATCATGGCTCCAATGTTATTGATCTTTGTGTAGGTGATATGTTTTTAAAAACTTATTCCTCCTTTTATCCAAGCGGCCCACTGTTGTAGGGCATTATTATGATGGCCATCAAATTCAATTTCTCCTCCTATACCCAGAAAAGGATTATAGCAGGATTCTGAAAAAGTGTAATTTATATGACCGAAAAACTTATGAGTCATCATCGCTCCTTGAGCTGCGGATGAAGGATTGAGATCGTTACAGGTGACAAATTCGGGGCTTGCTGTTGTATCTGCAAGTATAAAATCTGTTAATTGATTTAGTGGAACATCGTCAGTTAATAATCTGCTGTTCCACGAAAGACAGATATCTTCAGGATTTTCTGGTACAGCAGCGCTTCGAGGAAGACGGGCCTGAAACATTGTTGCCCTGCTTTGTGTGGTATTTAGTAAAGGTAAAGCCTGAATAATGGGACCTTGCACTATTCCATTTTCTACCCTGTATTCTGTACAACATACACCTTCTAAACCTTTAATCCCAAAACGACGCTCATCAAGAGGGCACGGACATTGAGTTCTAATGCACAGATGTTCTTTAGAGCGGAAATAAAAATTATAACCAATATCGAACTCCCAGCTTTTTGAGGCCAGATACCATTTAGCTGATATATCTGTTTTAAGAGGAACTGTGACTTTACAGTTTCGGGTAGCAAAATTGATTGCATTAATAGTGTTTCCCGTATACATATCATGTATATCAAACTCTTTTAATAAGATATATCTACTTAAAAGTCCATTATCCGTGAAGTCAAAGGAGCGTATCTGATTGCTAGGAAAAAGGTGTGTACATTGAGCATCGATATAAAATCCCATATTATAACATTGGGGGTCGCTATCTATAAAGAAAGAGTAGTGAGCAGTTAAAACTCCGCCCAGCTGCCAATGTTTAGCAGACCCTACCATAGGCTCGAAAATGTAACGGCTTTTTGGCCTATTTCCTGTTGGAACTACCACGATTGCCGATACATTCATATGAGAATTTTCTGCTGCAAGAAAATTATATCCAGTAATGACTTCGATATCAGCAACTGCTGTTTTTGTGCGGGGACAAAAATCAAAACGACCAAACTTCCAGGGAGTTTGCATATCCCCAAAAACAAATTTACCGCTTAATGCTTCACGTAAGCTGCTTGTAGTACAGTTTCTATTATATTTAAAAACGCACGGTTGATTTCTAGGATCTTCATTGCATGTCTCTAACGGTTGTTGTCCAATAAAACGAGGAACGAGAGTCGTATTAACAGGACAAGAATAAGGAGGCTCGGGAAGTACAGTTGATGGAACCACTCTACTATTCATATA
>JACDFK010000113.1 GCA_013815795.1 Candidatus Babelota bacterium
ATCTTATTTTTTCTATTCCATCTTCAATTAATGCACAAAGACTCATCTTTGATGGCCTTTATGCGAGCAAAGAGATGATGGAATTTCTGATGCAGAACGAACATTCGATTTGTTGCACGAGCAGCTACTAATAGAGTTGTTGAAAGTGCCGGCGTTAAGCGAGCATTAAAACAACATCCTGCTTTAAAACTGCGTAAAAATGAGCATTCAAGAACAATAAAAGTCGAATGGCATGGACTGATGCTTTATTATACGGTGGAAAAGCGAAAAGATAAGAACGGAGAAACAAGTATTGTTTTTTTGGTAAGTAATTTCCCCGATACTTCTAAAGAATATGTTCGTATATACAAACTGAGATGGGGCATCGAGATGTTTCATCGAACCGCTAAACAGAGTTTGGGGCTCAAGGACTGTCAATCGACTAACCTGGATATGCAAAAGGTCCGTATATGCAACCTTTTCTATATATATGCTTTTCTGCAACATCAAAAAAATTACAAAAAGCTTCTAGTGTTGAACTTGTTATACGCTCGCTACAGATGCTAAAACGTGAAGACCTCATGATAGCTTTAGTTGCTTTCAATCAGATCTCTCATGAAAATAACTAAGTCCTGTATCATCGTTTTTTAAAGCACTTTATAAAATTTTATCTTAAATAGTAATTTTTACAATACTATTGATTACAGAACAAGAAATATATTATAATGAAATAATAGCAATACTAATATTAATATTAAAAATCAAAATCACTAATAAGCTGAAAAGCAAAAAAGTAATTACATTTTATTCTAACAGCTCGTAATTTCTAAACGGTTAAGCTTGGTAGCTTTCCAGTTTTCCCCTTTACCTCCCAAAGGAAAAACAAAAATAATATCGTAATACGAGCGTTGTTTTCCAAGGACCATCAGTAAAAGGTAACAACTATAACAGCAAGGAAAAACTTTATGTCGAAATTAATTAAAATACTCTGCTGTATTATTATAGTAGGAATGTCCTCTCTTGTTAACGGTAATGACACCAACAAGGAACCATCCCACCCCTTCCAAACAGGAATATTAAGCTCTATAATAACATTTTTTCATAGTTATTTTTTTAAATACTCTACAAAAAAAGAAATATATGGCAGTGAAAACGCTCTGGAAATAGCCCCCACAATTACTGACGTACCCGTGATTGATTCTTCTTCAAAAGAAGAGCTTCACCCAAATGATAGAGACTTTGAAGAAACTTCTGCGACTACTAATGAAAACACAGCGTCTTTTAATTCTCAAGAAGAACTTACACCCTCAACAGAACCTGTTCAAGATGCTACTGCACTTACTAATGAAAACACAGCGTCTTTTAATTCTCACGAAGAACTTACGCCCTCAATAGAGCCTGTTCAAGAAGCTACTCAAATTTTCCTTGAAAGTACGGTAGTTACTTATATTTCCCCACAAGAGATTAATAAGAGCATTGAACCTATCCTCGAGACTTCTTCGATTATCACTGAAGTTACCTTAAGCTCTCCTCCTCCTTTTCAACCAGAGATCCCTTCTACTAACGAAGTTTTTGAAAAAATTCCACCGTTTGCTAATAATACGCCGGCATCTTTTGCTCTCGCTCCACAGAATAATTCTGTTATTTCTATCTCTGAAATCAAAAATAGTTCTAATCCACAAACAAAACGTATATCTAAACGTAGTAGAAGAGCCCAAATTAAACAGTCTAAATCAACTACATTAGCTAAGTTAAATGAGTTGCCTAGGATTCTCACCCCTTCAGGCAAAGTAGACTTTTTTGATTCTATGGGTTGGTATTTAAGAAAAAATCATCTCTTAAGAAAAACATATTTTTTAAACAAAAAACAAAAAAGCAACCACAACCTTTCAAGGCTGAACGAATTAAAGGCCTTGTACGACAGAAACCATTTTTTAGTGAAATCAGGCCATGATAAAAAAGCAATCCCAAAAATAATTCACCAAATTTGGGTCGGCCCTAAGACTCCCCCCACTATTTTTAAAGAATCCCAAGAAAGCATAAAAAAACACCATCCTGGATGGGAATATAAACTATGGACCGATGAAGATATTCCTCATCTACAACTCTACAATCAAGGATTTTACAATGCATCAGTAAATTACGGTGAAAAAGCTGATATTCTTCGTTACGAGCTTTTATATAGATATGGTGGCATATATCTCGATGTCGATTTTGTATGTCTAAAACCGCTTGATGAACTCCTTCAATACGATCTGTTTGTCTCTATTCAACCACTTGATTGTGAAGGGGAAATTGCCAATGGGATTATAGGATCGATTGCTTCACATCCCATACTACAAGATTGTATGGTTACTATAAAAGATGATTGGCATGCTTTTAATCCTAGTAGTGTAGTTGACAAAGTTGGTCCTCGCCATTTTCAAAAGTCTTTTATGAGATTTGTTAAGAATGGAGCTTCACATATTATTGCATTCCCCGCAAGCTTCTTTTATCCGATTGGCCTTAAAGATAGACTTATTGGCCTAGAAAACAATAACGGCAAAAATAATCATCAGATTAGCTCCTTGCTTAAACCTGAGACTTTCGCCATACATTATTGGACCGGTTCATGGTGGGACAATACAGAAAATGAGAAGAGAATCCGCTAATATTACAAGGTATGCAAATACAGGATATGTAGAGAAACATTACAGTAACAAAAACTTTCTCAGTGTTAAAACAGAAGGTTTTACACGCCTAACCAAGAGGAGGGAATCTTTTTTTATTACTAAATTGTTACGTAAAGCTAATCTTTTTTGGGTGTTATTTTGTTATCAATTTTAATTTAACGTGAGCTCGATCTAAGGAATCTAAAAAAAGTCCATTATGTAACCCTTTTTTAAAGTAAATGTTTAAAAAAGGGTTACATAACGGACTTAACTATAAGTTTCTATTATCTAGATGAATTTTGCAGGTTATTCGAATAATGCGTTGGAAAGCATACATTGAGTTCTTAAAAACACAGAAGGATGAGAGCAATGTGTTTATCGTTAAGTGAAGTTATGACACTAATGGTGCATTATCATGTATCTGGATTTAAGACATTTAAAGATTATTATATGCGATCGGGTGAAATCAGATCAGCATTTCCAACAATGCCACGCTACAATCGGTTGCTGGAGCTCCAGCAATAAGCGCCTTGCTACATTGTATGGAAACTCTGCGTGTGACGGTATTCCCTTCAAAGATAGTTTTTCACTGAGAGTATGTCATCCAGAAAGAATTTCTTCCACAAAGAATTTTTTCTCATAAAGTATTCAAAGGATTAGCTACTCGAGGAGAGACAAGGGGGATGGTTCTTTCGATTGAATCTGCAAGTCGTCGTTACTAGTCAAGAAGAAGTTATAGACTTTTCACTAACCCCAGGCAACATCGCTGATAATAATTCTGATTTACTAGAAAATCTTATGGAAAATATTCAAGGAAAAGTCTATGGAGACAAAGGATACCTTATTAACAGTGAATTATTTAAAAAACTTTCTTCTTAAGGGATTCATCTAATTACTAAAATCAGAAAAAATATGCGAAACTCACTCATGGATATTTCTGATAAATTCTTTGTAGCAAGGCGTGGTATAATACAGGACTTAAGCAACACTTATTAAAGATCTGATCAGATCGCTATTTCTTTATTTTAAAAGAACTGTTTTTGCGTCTAAGCAGTTGAAGATAGAGTTTTACCGAGCCCTTAATTGCTCGAAACTCTAATCTGAAAGCAGTTGATGATGTTCCAAAGAGAAAATTAATATTGACAAA
>JACDFK010000050.1:0-3482 GCA_013815795.1 Candidatus Babelota bacterium
GGTCTAAACCCCTTACGCTGGAAAACCCTATTAGTCTCGTACGAGGAGATGCTCCTACACTGGTCATTATTATAGGTAATACAGAATTCTATCAAATAGAATATGGTGAGATTGTTACCCTACGGAAAGAGCTAGGAAATCATCTTATATTGCGAGTCCATAAAAATCATCAAATATCTTTTGAAGCTGATAAAGAAGCCCAAAAATAGGTAAGAATTTTGGTGTAATTATTAAAGGAAAGAAGAAATAAGAATTTAAACCCTTATTTCTTCTTTCTCTTATTTCTTTTAAGAGCACCTAAATCATTCTATGCACTATTTATAGAGTTATCAGACTAGTAAGTTCTTCCGGCGTTAAAACATGAACGGTGTCCTTATGAAGTCTATACTCCCCACAGCCATAGGTTTCTTCGGCATCTAAATGGCCCATTATTTCTGATTGTACATATCTACTATGATCAGCCCCTGCTATCAACATTATTTTATGTGTGGCCGGAATAGAAACAATTCGGTGCAACACATATAAATCAAGAAGACAGGAAAATGTGGTGAATATCAATTTTTCCAATGCCTTCAAATAAGGAGGAACTTCTGTTTGTCCCAGTCTTTTAAGAAGAGATGGAAGGGCCTCATGTAAAGGAATGGAGTTATGTGTAATTTCTTCTAAAATTTTATCATAAAAATACTTGGTAATGTCCATTTTCTCTTCATGTATCTCTTTTACTTTATCGCACGATGAGCTATATGCTTCATCTAAATAAAGATCAATAAGACTATACTCATCTAATACATCTTGGAAAGTAACTAAGTGATCGTAAAATTTCTGTGTACTTGAAGCGCGGTAGTTACAGGTAAACTTACTAATAAATCCAGGAGTAAAATCTTCAATGAGATCTACCACTGCAGCAGAAGCAGCTCTTTGCTCTATATTTTCTACTATAACAAAGGGAAGGGGCTCTTCAGTTAGATAGTTTGCCAAGGAGCCCAGTATAGTTTCGTGGCTTCTTCGATAAGTCCCTTCTTCTATCAAAATATGAAGTGGCTTCACCGTATGGTCAAAATATTTCTCGAGTATACCAGCAGTTTGAGAATAGCGTTTTACGATTTTAACTAAACTTTCTAACTCCTGTTTTTCCTGTTCTATAAATCGACTGTCATTATGCACATCAAAGAACAGTAGAGTTTCTTTTTCTCCCATATTCCATTGAGCGCCTTTCACTAAGACCCCTTCTGATCCAAAAGAGAAAGTAAGCAGTATCACACTTAAAAAAAGATTGCATTTCATCATAGGAAAACCCCTTAAAACAAATTTTGACGTCTCTTTTTTTCACAGCTCAAAAAGTTGTATTTCATTGGCAGAGAAATACAAAATACGCCTCATTATGTATGAATTGGAAAGTACCTGTTATTCACAATTTTTAACACATGTCACTTGTATAGTATATACGATCAAAAGGGAAGCTCAAGAGCTCTACCCTGTAATCCTTTAAACGCGCTAAAACAATTTTTATAATTAGAGTTAGGAAGCTACTAAGTTTTTCCGATATTAAAATAGTTATTAATTGCTCTTCTATTTTAAAGTCTGCACAACCAAAAATCTTTTTCGTAACTACCCCTTTCACTATTTCAGATTATACATACCTGCTTATACATGGCCCCTAATACAAGCATTATTGCAGGAGTAGCAAGAATAAAACCACTCGATAAAATATATAGACTGATAATAAAAAAAAATTCTATACATAGTTTCTTTCCAATATTTTAAAGCAAGAAAGAATTTTCCTTTCGGTCGCCTCACGAAACAAAGAAATAATAGTTTCACCACAAATTAATTTGTAAACAAATCAATTTGTAAATTTCCTAAAACGGCTGTCCGTTATACTAAAAACTTGTTCACCGTTTTAATATATCCTTTTTCTATGTTATTCTATTAGTATACACAGAATGTTATGGCAGCGCTTATAAGGAAGTAAAATCAGCGCTTACACGGTAGTGCATTTAATGACAAAAAACCATCAAGAGTTAAAAACTATGTCAAAGATAAAACAGTTGTCCGCCCTTGAAGCTCAAAAAATCGCAGCGGGAGAGGTTGTTGAACGTCCTGCCAATGTGGTAAAAGAGCTCATCGAAAATGCTCTTGATGCAGGAGCATCTGCGATTACGCTTTTTATCGAAGACGCAGGAAAAAAACTTATTCGATGCGTTGATAACGGATCGGGAATGAGTAAAGAAGATGCACGAAACTGTATTCTTCATCATGCAACCAGTAAAATAACCTCAGTAGCAGATCTTGATACACTTGCTACCTTTGGTTTTCGAGGAGAAGCTCTTTCCAGTATTGCTTCAGTTTCACATCTTTCTATTACGACCAAAGAAGCAGCTTCAGAAAGTGGCGTACGCCTCGATATTTCACAAGGGATCATACAAAAAGAGAGCATCGTTGCTACAAATACCGGCACCGATATCGCTCTTACAGAGCTCTTTTTTAATATACCGGCCCGAAAAAAATTTCTAAAAACTCGCGAAACAGAATGGCGAGCTATCGTACAGCTCTTTCAGGCATTCGGCTTAGCGTATCCCGAAGTATCATTTAAACTGCATCATGATGACCGACTTATATATAACCATCCCGCAACCACCTCGCTTATTGCACGGATGGGACAACTTTTCGAGCCTTCTCTGGTGAAGAATCTTCTTGAAAATAGTCAAACCCATGACACAGTCGATATACGATGTACCGTTGCTTTTACCCTTCCAGCCTATACGCGTTTTGATAGAACACAGCTGTTTGTATTCGTAAATAAGCGATGGGTAAAAAACTATAAGCTTTCACAAGCATTCATTAAGGGATATACCAATATGCTTCCTCCTTCCAAGTACCCGGCAGGATGCATTTTCATTACCGTTGATCAACAGTCTCTTGATGTTAATATCCATCCTCGTAAAGAGGAAGTTCAATTTTCACATCCTCGCCGTATTGAAGATCTGATCCAATCAACTATTCAAAAAAAGCTTGAAGAGCATCATTCACAACAGCTTGGAGAAACATCGAATCAACTTTCTACTCCTTCTTGGCCTACAACTCATACTCCTCACGAGTTATCCTCATTTCCTTTTTCATATAACGTGGTTCCCTCTAAGAAAGATCAGTTAGATCATCCTCACAATGAAAAAGCATTTCTTGACATACTTAACTCACAATTTGCTTCAGTTACTTCACAAGAAGTAGATACCCAGAAACCACCATTGAGTTTTACTGGCCAAAAAATCGATTCAAGCACAGGCCCACATCAGCCTCTTCATCAAGAATCCCTCAGTAGTATAAATAAAGTATCATCTGTACTGGGAGAAGCTCCTCAAGAGGGGATTACAGGTGGAACCACGAGGGAGTCGGTGGGTCAGCACACAGCTCAACCGACCACTCCGTTAAAAAATATGACAATACAGGATGAAAATAAGTCTTTAGAAACAATGCAGTATCGT
>JACDFK010000050.1:3492-12288 GCA_013815795.1 Candidatus Babelota bacterium
TTGCACGTACCTATATTCTCATCGAAACAGAAAAAGGGCTCGTTCTTATAGACCAACATGCTGCTCATGAGCGAATATTGTATGAACGATTTAGTACTACTTTTGATAATCCTGCACGTATTGGTCTTATCGTTCCTCAGATTATAACCCTTACCAAAGAAGATCTAATACTTTTTGAGCCCCATCTTTCACTTTTAAGCTCGTTTGGCATCGACGCTCACTGTATAAGTGATCATGAGCTCAGCATTCAAGAGACCTCTATCTATCTAAAAAATAGGTCGGTAGAAGAGTGTATAAAGCAGGCAATTAGCGTACTGCATGAACACTCTAGTATGGAACCAGATGAACTGAAAAAAATTATACACGAACGTTTACATGCTTCGATGAGCTGCAAAGCGGCAATTAGAGCCGGTGATACCTTATCGACAGAAAGCATGAATAGCCTTATTAAAGAGCTTTCTACTACTAAAAATAGGCTTTCTTGTCCTCATGGAAGACCTACCATTTGGGAACTTACCGTTCCTGAGATAGAGAAAAAGTTTAAGCGCGATTATCGTTAAGAGCATCTCTAATCAATAAACCAGAGGATTGTGTACTACTCTTACACACTCGCAGCGCTTTTTTATTTCTTCAAAAATCTCTGATAAAGATACGATGCTCCGAGCAATAGAACTCCTCCAATCACCATCGTAAATATTCCGGTAAACTCTTTTGAGCGAGACCAAAAAGTAATGAGCGTAGACAAAACAGTCGATAATAAAAGTGCAAGCCCCACTAAACGCATATACGGTTTTTTGTAGACAAATCCTGAGCCAATCAAAAGCAGCCCGGTCAATGCATAATAGGCGGTAAGAATATAGTCTTTGGAACGCACTGCCGCTGCTCCTACAGGTCTTACTAAAGAACCTGAGTTTAAAAACTGCAAGAAAGAACTAAAGAGATGTTTAGTTTCAGTAATGAGATAGTAATAGTCCACCCCATAGATAATATAAGCTCGTACCAAAAGAAATAGAAGGGTACAAACCATAGCTCCCACCCACGAATGCATACGTCTATACAGCGGGTTTTGAGCATGCTCTTTGCGATACTGCATACCAACATACAAAAATATACCTATGACTGAAAGCCCTACAAATAACATAGTAATCTGTATGATATCAAAAGAAGGAAGTTTGCTAAAAGTAGAACTATGTAAAACTTTAGGTGCATCTAAAGGAAAATAGTACCTTAAAGCATAGAGAAAACTTAAGGCAAGTCCGCCATAACCAACCAAGCCGGTTAAGACGCGATGATATCCCTGCGCGGCCATTACTATAAAAGCCCCATACGCAGCTACTACTAGTCCTGCATAAGGAACAAACCACGAATTATGTACTGCAAGTGCAAAAATACTTACAGGCGAAAGAGCGCCCATAGCATATACGAAATCTTTCAGGTAAAACCATGAAGGACTTTCTTCATCGGTCAATTGACTTCCTAGTAAGTAACATAAGCCACTTACTAAGAAAACTGAAAAAAAGCTCATCGCGAGAACAAAAGATAACTGTGAACTTGCAAATCCTCGATGCCCACCAAATAAAACTGCTCCAAACCAGACATACAACTCTAACGTTACACATCCTGTTAATAAAATATATGATCTATATCGCAACCATACCCCTCCCATAAGCCATGCCAGGCAATGCAAAGTTATATAACTATTATTCCAATCCAATGCTTTAAGCGGTATCGCGGTATAGAACATCAATGCTAGTCCACACAGAGCAACTTTAATATAAAAAAGCTGAGGCCTCTTCTTTTTGGAAACAGCTAAAAACCCCAGAAGGAAAAATGTTCCCAGTACTAAACAGGAAATAACTACCCGTTGGTAACTTGATAAACTCACAACCGCATTCTCAATACCGGGGAAAAGTTTTAAAGGGAAACTCTTTGAAAGTGCAGAAAAAATCTTAACGGAGCTATATTTAGGAAGAATATGACCTATAAAAATACTGACAGCCGACACAGCAGTTACAGCCGCTTCTAGAGCACTATCGTGCTCTTTATCCTTGTACAGTGCATATAAAAAAGGAATCACAGTAAATACGATCGTAATAAAAAGAATCTCTGAAAGGCTAAAAAATGAAAAGGGCGCACTCACACAGAAAAAACTCACAAGAGCAACAGAGCTCCACCGCTTCATCAATGAAAGAATAAGTGTTCCCGCAGCGAGAAGAAGCATATAATCGAACGGGGATAAAAATGCATAGGTGGAAAAATAGTTTAATCTCAATGACATGAGTCCTAAGCCTAAACTAAGCAATGCTAGCAAGCGAGAATCATCTCTATATGCAACCGCTAACGAGCCCCAGGCGATAAGTAATAAGCTCGCAAAAGCAGTTAAGGGAGAAAAAACATCATAATACTCATATCCTATAAATATAGAGGAATACGCAAGTACCAAAGCACCGATAAGTACGGGTGAAAACCACACCCGTGAGGCTTTACGAAGATATTCACTCCAGAGTCCTAAAGCAGCAGCTGTTATAAGACCGCTATAGACCCCAACACGAGCGCTTACAAGACCTTTGGTTATAATATATCGTGTCAGTAAAAAGAGTCCTCCAAAAAAAAGTATAACACCCAAAGCCTGCAACAGATACTGACCAATATTCAGTTCTACTTGTGCCCAGCGGGAGCTTTTTTTAGAAATATCCTGCTCTGCGGAAGTTTCATCCCGATCAGCTCCTGCCACAGGCCTTTTTATTTCAAAACGCTTGTCAGCAGGCTGAATTTCTGAAGAGATTTTTTCTTTAAACGGCTGATCCTGTCTTTGAAAAGATTCTTTTTCTACACTTTTTTGTCCTAAAAAAGCTTCTACATTCTTTAAACGATCTTCTTGCTCTTTTAAACGCTGATTAATTTTGGAAATTTCGTCAAAAAGCTTAGTAAACTCTAGATTATTCATGACTGTACCTTTCTTGCTACACGATAGCGTAAAACTCTTTTAAGATAGTGTATAGAAAACTTTCTCAAGAGTTTTATTGTATAAAATGCTCAAAAAGGAGTATATATATCTGCACCACAAGAGGCAAGCATTCTTAGTGTAGATTCATTGTGATCAGGCACTTCCATGAGAAATCGCATTCGAAAGGGCAAAGGTTACCTTTGTACCTAGAATAGATTGCAAAATGCCTCCGATAGGAGTCTCTCGGTATGGTGAAAAATAGTCTTTAAGCGTATCTGCACCATCCAATAGGTATTTAGCAGAGTAGTTACCTAGCATAGCAGCTACCGGAAGACCCGCAGCAGCGCATATATAGTAAATAGATTTTATATCTTTATCAGGTCCAGCCAAGGGAGCAACATCTTTACTTACTCCAATAAGTCCTGGCCACATCTGTTCAAACTGAATCTCAGGGACCTGAAAAGTATCTGTTATATAGTGTGTTAATTTTTTATAGATCGATTCGCTATGGTATGTTTCATGAGTACTATAACTGTGCAGTACTGACCCCCCTCCCACAAGCAATCTATCGCCTGTGGTACGAAAATAGGTGAACACTAAATCGGTGTCCCAGACCATAAGCCTCCTTTGGGGAAACATTTTTTGTAGTACAACGGAAGAAAGAACCTCAGACGCTAATAGAAACGTTTGAATATGATATATCTCTTTAGTAAGTTTGCCCAAATCCGGGGTAAATCGATCAGTGCATACAACAATATAGTCTGCTTTTACCGTGGCGTGGAGCGTAGTAACGCTATTCTCACTCACACTCAAGACCGGGGTCTCTTCGTAAATCTCTACACCTTCTTTTTGAAGAGCATCTTTGAGTGCTTGGCAATATTTATAAGCATTTATACCAAAGTTGCGAGGATACACGACACCACCATAATACCTCTCTGTACCAACAAGAGAAGGAATGTTTTCTTTTTCTATAAAGCTGGTTTCAAACCCCGATCGAGCTAAATTTTCAGCTTCGGTAAGAATAGACTTAACCGACTTTTGAGAAGTGGCGACCTCTAAAGAATCTTCTTCCACATAATCACATTCAATCTGATACTCTTTAATGGTAGACCGTATATGCTCTACTCCATCCTTCTCAATCGAAGCCCAAATTGCTTGTGCGCCTTCTTCTCCATACCGTTGAATAAACTCAGTAAAACCTATTTCGCACTTAGGGGAAATAAAACCCGAACTTTTTCCTGTAGCACCTGCCCCACAATGATATGCTTCGAGAAGCACGACCTTTTTACCCTTTTTTGCAAACGCTTGCGCAGCTGTAAGCCCTGCCATACCGCCACCAATAACTACTACCTCGGTTTCTATATCAACAGATAAAGGAGGAACATCTGGCCTTAATAAGCTCCAGAAATTGTGATCTTGAGGGGATATTGTTTTTTTCATAACAAACTTTCTGAGCTAATCGTACTTTTTATAGGGGGAAGATAAACAGTTAATAAAGTTCATAATAGAGCGTTAAAGCACTCCTTATTTTAGTATACTAGTGATTACAGTCAGTTTGCTATAATAAAAGTTGGGAACAGGTAAGGGTTATTTAACAAGGCTATTAATTTGCATAAACAGAATATTCATGTTAGATTTATAGAGAGTAAATCTTATCTTTAACCTTTGTTGCAAAAGCTCTAAAAGGATTCCGTATGAAAGTTTCTATCTCTATTATCTAACGTATCGGTATACAGCATAAATAAATGCTCATATACCGGCTATAGTTTCCAGATAAAATAATCCCCTTTTTTTCCAGTGGGTATTTACTATTTTTAAAAATAATAACGCCCTACCCAAGTAGTATGCCAACAGTACTATTTTGTTTGTGCGCCTTCTAAAGGTGCCATGACTGTATACTCAAAGGCTAAAAATCTTAATTACTAGAAAAAGAACAAAAAATGAATATTTTAATAGAATCTCAAGAAATAGTATCTTCGTGGTTAACCTCTATTCACTCACGAGTAGAATCACAACAATCGGGACACTATAAGTCACCTGATACAGCAAACAGACCTCTTATTCTTGGATGGGTAATAACAGATATACTCTCTTCCAACCTTGCGGTATTTAAAAAGAATGTATCTGATATTGCAGCGCAAACACATGCTATTTCTGAAGTACAGTTTCTTCAGACACATCCTGAAGCAGTATCGCACGATCTATTTTTAAAATCTTGTGAACCACTTTTTGTCCATGGCGTTGCTTCTGTCGATTGGAAAGAAGTCGAAGATAGAATCCAATCAACATATAAACAGTTCTATGTGATGGATATTGCGCATTTTGGCCATGATATCATTAAGCGCATTGCGGATGACCTGTATGTAATTGTAACTGTTAAGGAAGCTGCTTCTGCCTCCCGTGAGGAACCGGAAAAAATTGTAGGATTTCTGATGGCTGCTATTACGCCTGAGCTTGCCCAGGGTGATATTAAGTTGATAAAGCTAGCGCTCGATCCTGCTCACAGCGATGGTGAAGCGGGCGAACTACTGATGAGCTCACTCTTCAAGATTATTCCTGAGGTAAAGCGGATTTTTACCAGTATTCGTCCCACAGATGAGAATGCCTTACAAACCTATTTCTCATGGGGCTTTACCTATGATTACACTCCCGTTCAGGATCCTAATCATCCAATTAATCTAGAGTATTGGACAGTTTTAGAATACAAGACAAATAAGTCAGATAGATTACAACAAACAACGAAAACATTAGTGAGTTAAAATTAAACAAAAGAATGAGAGCAGAATGTATGACCCTGCTCTCATTTCTTAAAACTACTCTCTCTATACTAAACCCGAAGGAGGCTTTATGTCTTACACAATCAAACGCGCACTACCCTTTTTAGGCCTCGGCATGAGCTTAGTAGCGATAGCAGCATGTACATCATCACCGTCTAATTCATATGGTACCGTGATTATACTTAATGGCCCCTCTGCAGTTGGAAAATCGAGCATTATAAAAACATTTCAAGAAAAACAGGATACTCCCTGGTTAGGTATGGGTATCGATAATCTCTTTGTAGGAGTGTTATCGCTGAAGTTTCTGCTCGATCCTCAGTATAAGGTTATGCAAGGATTTTCAACCGAAGATGCCGATGGAAAATTATTTACACTTCATATCGGTTCTGAAGGACAAAAAATTATCAGAGGAATGCATCGCGCAATAGCGGCCTATGCCCGAACAGGTAACAATGTAATCGTCGATTACATTACCTATGATCCAACATGGATCGCAGACCTACAGTCATCATTAAAGGGCATTAACACAGTATATATAGGCGTTACTGCATCATTGGAAACTATACAGCACCGAGAAAAATCACGCGGCACTTCACCGGAAGGTCACGGCCGTAGCCTCTATGAAACTGTTCATGCAGGATGGAAATACGATTTAAAACTTGATACTGATACTATAACGCCAGATCAGGCCGCAGATAAGATTAAGCAGTATATGACAAAAAACAGATAAACTTTGTGCGTGGGTCATCTAAAGTTTATTGAACTACCAAGAGGCTTTAGATGACACTCTGCTTGCCTATGCATTATAAAGACAAGACCTCCCCAGAGTAATAAGAATCGCTCTCATTTCTAAAGAACAGTTAAAGCCATCTCACTCAGTGAGGCAAGAGCCATCGTATACAAAAATAGAGGAGTGATTTCCCCTTCTTTCAAGGCTAAAAGAGTAAGATAAGAGTTGACGGAATCAAAGTGAGGAATAGTATGCGAATGAAGCAGTTCATCTTTACGTGTACGTGCTTGAACTCCTAATAAAAGATTTAAAGCAAATTCAAAATATACCAACTGCTTGTAGAATCGTATGTATGATCGCCCGTGGGCGTCTAAGAATTTCACCTTATAATGCTCAAAAAATAGCTTTTCACCCTCACTATGAATACCATTTAGCACTAGAAAGGCTGCGATATCATAATAAGGGTTACTTAAGGCCGAATCACCCCAATCTATCAAGGTCACTTGACTATTATAAACAAAAATATTACCGGGGTTTAGATCTTTGTGGCATGGTACTACTGGTACCTCCAGATCCTCTAGTACTGTTTTTATTTTTTTCACCTGTAGCATACCATTGTGCATCATATCTTTTAGAGGACCCGAGCACAGTAGTTTTTTGTATTTTTCATCAATGAGCATCCATATATCTGAGGTATTCGCACCTTGAAGAGAAGAATTATGGAGTCGTGCAATAGCTGTTGCACAATTTTTGATAAAAGCTGGAGCATTTGAGACAGCGGGGACTAACGAATTTCCCTTCACCCATTCAATTAACATGTAACTTCCTGCAGGATCAGCATAATATAACCTAGGTCCACTACCAAGATCTGAAGCATGCTGAGTCCATGCAATTTCTTTTTTGCCCGATTGGTTACTGCTAAAAAATTTAACGACGTAGCTTGTTGCAAGATAGGTGCATTTTATAAGAGCACCTTCCTCAGAACCACCCGTTAAAGGTGTGCAGAAAATATCATCTGCAGGCTGCTCTAAAAAATGAGCCAGTGTTTTTCTAGCAACACTAATTGAGTAACTATAAGGAAATTTGTTTGTAAGATGAACTGCCATAAGTATATTACCTAAAATTAAGATGCGATGCACCCGTTATGACGAGCTGTTAGATACCTTAGATTAATTAAAAACGAATCATACATTTATTGCAAAAGGAAAGAGAACAAAACGGGACAACTTTAGTAAAAAACTCATTACGCACACTTGGTAGGCATTACTTTTATGTATGGCAGAACTCATGACTACTCAGTGTTTTTTATATGCTCTCTACCCGATATGTATGGTTTGCCATACTATGGTTTCGAAATATATCTTTTTTTTACTTTTCCTTCGAATTAGGAATATTCAGAGGAATATATCGTCCATTAAATTCCACCATAATGCCTTTAGAACCAAGTCCTTTTAAAACTTTAAAAAAGGTCTGCATACTAAAATCTTTTCTACTTCCTGAACGCATTGCTTGAACCACAGTTGGTGACAATCCTGCTTTTTTTGCAAGATTTCTAACAGAGATAGTATCTTTTTCCATAGCGGCAAGAATTAACTCAGACAGAAGAAGCTCATTATACTCCTCATCATACTTTTTACGCTCTTCGGGGCTAAGTGATTCAATGAACTCATCTACCGTTGATGTAATTTTTTTAGTCATAATAATCCTCTTTCTTAATTCTTTTTATATAATCTTCTTGTACGTTTAAAGCTTTTTGCTTTTCTTTAAGAGGCATTTTTGCTGACTTTTTTTCATATGCATGAATTACGATGACTTTTGAACCATCAAAGAAAAAACAGAAAAATCTATGGGATGAAGGTTTAAATACAGAGAGCTAGTCTCCTTCATAACGGAACTTTTCCTTGTTGAAAATTTTTCCTAAATCTCCCAGCAACGAAAGAATATGAGCAAATTTCTTTTTGCGATCACTAGATAAAGATTTAAAATAAACGAAGACTTCGCTTTCTCCCTTATCATCAAAATACCATTCGATAGTATATTTATTGCCTTTGTAAACTATAAATTTTTTTCATTAACACTCGATCTACAGCGTAAACCATTAGTTTCCAGATATTATTTAATGTATCACAAAAATGATACAACCACAAGAGTAGATAATGAAAATAGAGCGGCGCCGGGACTTAGCCCTGCAAAAAAGAGAGTTGATATGCTCTGGAGAACACAAGAGATTAAGGAATACCGTTTCCTTTTGGTTAAGTAGTTACCTTAGAATAAGCTATAGTACCACTGAATAACTAATACGTACATTGCCTTTTTTATTACTAATTTTATCAATCCTCATC
>JACDFK010000114.1 GCA_013815795.1 Candidatus Babelota bacterium
CTTTCATAAGAACGGAAACATTAAGGCTCTTATTGAAAAAAGCGCTGGTTGCGATCTGCTTTATTTACAAGCCTATTCACCTGATTTTAATCCTATAGAACACCAATGGTCTCAAATAAAACATCATATTAGAAAAGCGCTTCCCAGCTGCAAGCGAAATCTCTATGAGGCAGCAGAGCATGCTTTTCGCACCATCTTTATTCATAGGTAAATTGCTATATCTATAGTTTTTAAACACATCGTTTAAAGCAACTCTGAAGGTCGTTAATTGCGGAGTTAGTCTTTCATTAACTTATCTATTCTTATAAGAGCTAAGTAATTAACTCCCTATAAAGGCGCAGTAACTTTATCAATAAAATAATAAAAAAATAACAAAGATGAAGAGCCTAGTTGTCCTTGGGAGTTAGTTCTTCAAAGGGTATAAAATTTGTCATATGCTCTGATGTGTCGTTTAGTTAAAGTCTGCTCTTACAAGCAGTGGCTAATGAGCAGACTTCTTCCATTTCTTGATAAATCCCCGGAACTTAAACTGTACTAGTTAGTAAAGTGCTCTCAAGATTATTATTCCTACTGTTAATCCTCTAACTGTAGATCTCCACTCATGAGTTTAGTGAAATAGGCAGATTTTTCCTCGAGATCTTTTTCCGAATAAAATACAAGATTCTTATCTTTTTGAATCAGTGAAAAGTCGAGGATTCCTACTGCATTCCGAATAGTTTTAAGACGGTGAGCAATCACAAACGTTACCGCTTTCTCAGCAAGGTGACCAATCATAGTAGTAATCGCCTGTTCACTTACTTCATCAAGGCTACTCGTTGGCTCATCAATAAGGATCACCGATGGCTCATAATAACGTGCTCTTAAATAAAGAGCTGCAAAATTTAAGCGCTGACGTTGTCCTCCAGAGATATTGAGGCCGCCTTCTCCAATAGGTGTTTCGAGGCCTTCTTTTTCATCGAAAATATTCCAGATACCTACTTCTTCTAAAACATCAATAATCTGTTCGTCGTTGTAAATAACCTCTCCTTTGGGCAACCCTAAAAGTAAATTGTCTTTTACAGTTCCACTTAAGCTACTAGCTATTTGTCCTTGCAAAGCTACTAATCGCCTTCTTACTTTATCATCTACTTCGTAAATAGGTATCCCATTTATTATTACCGAGCCTTGTTCTGGTTTAAGCTGCCCGCCTAAAATAGATAAAATAGTCGTTTTTCCAGAACCTGAGGGCCCAATAATCCCATAGAGTTTATTGGGGTGTGAAGTAGGTATAGAAAGGTGTAACCCGTGATTTTCAAATATTTTTGCTTTAGGATTATACGAGAAATAAAGATCGTGAAGATCTATCGTAATAGTATCAACTTTAGAAATCGTTACCGCCCCTTCACGTTCATCGGGTAAAACCGGGAAGGATCGCTTGCCAAAAATTTTCACAAATGAATATAAATCCTTAATACGAGTTGTAGCCTTAATAAGTTTTCTTAAGCTTCTGCCAATCCCGATAATCTCATACGTTCCATTGGTATACATAAAAAGCAAAGAGGTTCCTTCTACAATACTTAATAATCCACGGCTAATAAGGGAAAGAATAATGCTTCCCAGTATAAAGATGCTTATCAAATAAGCTATTTTAGAAATAGTAATAGAGGCAGAAAAAGCAATCCAGGCAGTTCCTTCCTTATACATCATTTGGCTATTTGCGTTATTAGCACGGTCTAATATCTCGTTTGATGCAAAGGAAGAACGAATAAGCTGTACTTGAGTAAGACTTTCTACGCTTATTATTTTAACAAGATCATCTGCATCAATTAATTTCTGTTCAAATGTAGAGCTTGTAAAAAGGCTGAAAAATATATTAATAGCAGCTATCAACAACAACAGGATAATCCCAATACTGCCAAGCTTAATATCAACATACAAAAACGACACAATAACGGTAGTGACACTAACAAAAATGGGTAAAATATCCCATAAAATAATATCTAAAAAGTCTTCATAAGAACGTGCACCACGCTCTATTTTCGCAAAGAGCTTTCCGCTTGATTTCATAGTATGAAATAGAGGGTCCACCGTAAGGAAAAATCGAAAAGCATTATACTGAATACTATTAATACTCTGTATTTCAACCCGACCACTAAAATAGTTGGAAATAAACTCTAAGAAAATAACACCGAGCCAGGCAAACATGAAGAAGATAAAAAGATGAAACTGCTGTCTTTCAATAATACCGCCTAAAAAAACCGGGTACAAGGTATAAAAAGCCTGAATAATGCACTGAAAGATAAAAGAAACAGTGAGGAGTTTTTTTTGCCTCCAAATAACATCGAGCCATGATTTTTTAAAATCAATAGGCAAAATAGAAACTTTATTTTTAAGATTTATTAATTGAATCCAAAAAGCATAATATTTTTCTGGTAGATGTCGAAATCGGGAAAACATGCGCGTCCTTTTTTCAAAAATGATTCCTAAATACACCAAACTTTGTTATTCTTCTAAGTATACTACAGAAATCACCGGAGAGTACAGAAATGTTAACAAAGCTAGTAGAAATACTGAAATTGTCATGGCGGGAATCACTTGAAGCACTTCAGTTGCAGTTGCTGGGAAGATTTTTACTCCTTTCGTTACGAACTTTCACGCAGATTTATCTTTCACTTCCTTTTGCATGGTTTTTTCCAACAGCGTTGCTTGCTGGACTAATCTTAGGTAATACCGCTCTATTGTACTCTTTTTACATCGTCTTGCTAGCACGAGCCGCACGGCCTTCTATAGAACTTAAAAGAACAGCATACTGGCGCCATTTTACACCCGCTGATTGGATACTCTTTTTGTCTGCCTATTGCTACCAGTCGGTCCCTTTAGTAACCCTTAGGGACAACCCAGTTGCTCTCACTATGTATCACACGGTTTCTAAAATATTTTTACTTGAAGGGAATTCATGGTTTTCGGGGTCTGCTCAACTTGGAATTTTACCATTCTTTTTTTCTCCGTTAATTATTATATGGGTGCTTTTTATGCTTGACGCTCAAAAAACGATTATAGAGCAGACAAAAGCTTTTTTTAGAGCTGTGACAATGATGGTATACAATTATCCTTTTTTTCTTATAAGTTACGAAGTTTTACGAGTGCTTATTGTCGGGGGATATCTTCTTACAACGGTTATGCAAAATCCTCATCCCTCTCTTTACTTACTAGGATGGATAGTGCTTTTTATGGTAATAATCCCTCTGTATGTTTCTTTTATTACTAATTACTATGTTAAACGGGTACATGATCAGTTTACTCTTTATTACAAAGCATAATCTTACCTATCCTTTACTCATAGTTTCTGTGGACAGATTGAGCGCAAAATGGATAGTAGAGTAAAGATAGTAGAGTTCAATTGTGGCTCTCACAAAAATATTTTTGTAGATCTACGACAAATCTTTTTAAATTTCACAATCATATAAACCTCTTAAAGTCTTCAAGATCTAATCAATGTTATTTCTCTGATGTGACTGCCTGTCTATAGGCATGTACTGTGACAAGTGCTTCTAAAGGCTGCAAAAAAGCAAGTAAAAGCTGACCGTATATAAATGGTCCCGCCATTGCTCTGGGAATGAGAGTTATGAAAAGCATACGCCACCTATTTCCTACTGCAAATCCATAACTATAGGATGCGTCTTCCTGTATGGAATTTACAGAAGAAAGGGCTATAC
>JACDFK010000115.1 GCA_013815795.1 Candidatus Babelota bacterium
GGTTTTTCTTTAGGTGCTGCGTTGTCCGAACTATGCTGTAAAGCCTTTTTCGAAGCACAGGCCTTCTTGTAGGAGGTATAAGCAGAGAGTCCTGAACGATAAGCAGCATACCCACAAGCAATAGATATTAGGCCGAATAGGGATGAGGTTTTAGGCTCTTTGTTTAAGTGAAGTGCGATATGATGAATCGTTGTTATCGTAGTCGCACTACTTATAAGACATACGGTTGAGTTTGTGAAAAATTTATAAGGCCACGAGGATGATTCTGCCTTAATCGAAAGACAGAAAACGCTCATCAGTGCTAAAAAGACAGATTTTGTTTGTATGTTCATACATTTCCTTACGTTGTAAATTCTTTTTTCATATAAAAATAGGTGCTCGGGATCTACTTGAGCGTTGTTAAAATTTAAACTACTTCCTAAGAACGGTGCTTACGAAACTATTGTTTGCTGAGTATTTTTATCATCTACTACACTGCTCTCTGTAGCATCTATACTGTTTTCATCGATAGTCGTATTTGCAGAATTTTTTTTAGGATAAAACGCTTTTCTATAAGAGTTGCGGGCGTCCTTTCCTAGACGATACCCTAAATAAGAAAAACAGGCCGGCACTCCAGGCCACATAACCATATGTTCAATAGAATGCCATGTGTCTTTGTTGTAGAAATATTTTTTTAACCCATACTTCTTTATTCCATTGAAATGTACGAGTGCAAAATACCCTGCCGCTGCAGTACTTATTATACATCCAGCCGTTTGAGCAGTGAAATTTAAAAGATGTTTCTGTTTTGGCGAAAATTCAGCCGTTGTACCAAAGCAGGGGCCGACTACAAGTGCTAGTAAAAGAGAGGTTTTAAATATAGTCATGAGTAGTTCCTTTATTAAACTGATATATTACCGATTATTATAGCTTTTTGAACCTTATTATTTAGAGAAGGACTTTCTTCTTCGGAATTCGGTTTTTCTTCAAGTGTTGAGGTTTTCGGACTATTTTGTAAAGGCTTTTTTGAAGCACAAGCTTTTTTATATGAGTTATAAGCCGAGAGCCCTGCGCGATAAGCAGTATAACCACAAGGAATAGTAAATATGCCTACGCATAATGCTAGTCTAGGATCTTTGTCAAATAGCAATATACAGGAGGCAAAATAAATCAGTCCTACTGTAGTCGCGCTTCCTATAAAGCTTATTGTTGCATGTGCATATGCTTTAGCTGGTAAAGAGGGTGATTCTGCCTTAATCGAAAGACAGAAAATGCTTAGTAGTGCTAAGAAAACGGATGTTTTTTGTACGTTCATAAATTTTCCTTAATTTTAAACTTTCTGTGTTTTGAAGATAAGTATCTTTGCGCGGCATTTTGATTGCCGTTACAATTTAAACCAGTCGATAATCGCATACTTTACGAGGCTATTTCTTCCTGAGGGTTTTTAAGTTCTGCTGTACTGGTGTCTGTTAGCTCACTGGTATTTTCAGAGGTGATACTATTTTTAGAATCTTTTTTAGGATAAAACGCTTTTCTATAAGAGTTACGAGCGTCTTTTCCTAGTCGATATCCTACATAGTAAAGACAGGTAGTTATTCCTAAGGAAGTTGTAGCTAATCCCATGCGCAACCAATTGTCTTTTTTATAAAAAAACTTTTGTATCCCTTTTTCCTTTACCCCTTTCACAATCAGGTATGCACCTAGCGCTGCGAAGGCGGTACTTACTAGAGATCCGGTTGCTTGAACGGTAGATTTGTGTTTTGGCGAAAATTCAGCCGTTGCACCAAAGCAGGGGCCGACTACTAGTGCCAGCAAAATAGAGTTTTTAAAGATAGTCATGAGTAGTTCCTTTGTTAAAGTGATGTATCACCGAGTATAGTAGCTTTTTGAACACGAGTAGGTAAAGAAGAACTTAGTTCTTCAGTATTCGGTTTTTCTTGAGTTACAGTGTTATCAGAACTATTTTCTAAAGATTTTTTTGAAGCATAGGTTTTTTTGTAGGAGTTATATGCCGAGAGCCCCGCGCGATAAGCAGTATAACCCGAAGGAATAGTAAATATGCCTGCGATTAATGCTCCTATAAAGTTTTTCTTATGCAATAAATTGGTCGCTATATAAATCACTCCTGCGGTAGTCGCACTGCCAATAAAGCCTATTGTGGCATTGGCGTATGCTTTAGCAGGTATAGAATGTGATTCTGCCTTAATCGAAAGACAGAAAACGCTCATGAATGCTAATAAAACGGTTTTTTTTTGAAAGTTCATATATTTTCCTAAAGTTTTAAACTTTTTGTATTCTGAAAATAAGTATCTATGTGCTGCATTTCGATCGCAGTTGAAATTTAAACGAGTTGATAAGCGCATACTTTACGAAACTATTTCTTCCTGCGGGTTTTTAACCTCTTCGGTGGCGCTGTCTTTTAGCTCACTAGTATTTTCTGAGGGGATCGTATTTTTAGAATGTTTTTTAGGATAAAACGCTTTTTTATAAGAGTTACGAGCGTCTTTTACTAGACGATATGCTAGATAGCAAAAACAGGTAGTTAGACCTAAGCAAGTAATATGTTGTGTCAACTTTTGCTTGTCGGTGTGGTCAAAATACGCTTGTATCCCTTTTTCCTTTACCCATATCACAATCCCGTATGCAACTATCGCTGCGAAGGCAGTACTTACTAGAGATCCGGTTGCTTGAGCGGTACTTTGTAAAAGAGATTTGTGTTTTGGCGAAAATTCAGCCGTTGCACCAAAGCAGGGGCCGACTAAAAGTGCTAGTAAAAGAGAGGTTTTAAAGATAGTCATAAGTAAGTTCCTTTGTTAAAGATATTTATAGGGTATCTAAGAGGTGAGTAGAGTTTTTATCGAGATTAGAAGGCATTTGTGGTACGACGCTTTTTTTCTGTCGAGCCAGTGAGATCTTGGTCTTTTGTTCTTTTAAAATCAGAGGCTTTTTTATATGAGGTATATGCAGACAGCCCTGTATAATAGGTAGTATACCATGCGGCGGCTATAATTGCACACGCCATCAAACTCTTGGGTACATTATCAGCTTTAGGCACCTCTTTTTGAGTACTAAAAAAATCAGAACTAAAGAGATGGATAGCTACTAGAGTGGTCATTCCTCCTACTAGACATCCTGTTGCATTTAAATATATTTCCGAGGGTGATGGTGCCGTTTCGGCTTTGATGGCAAAACCAAAAAGGAGGATACAAGCTAAAAAACTATATCTATGGCGAATATTCATGGGTCGTTCCTGTGTTGTGGACTAGGTGGTTTTAGGAGGTGGCACCTTACTACTCTAGATTTTTATTAGTATTTATTATTCATCGTAGGGGTTCATCATATTTGTTATGAGGTTTTTTTACTATCTTCTAAATCTTTGTCCGTCTTTTTACCGGTCTCTGGGCTTTCAGGAGTGTCTGTAGTAGTCTCTATACCTTTCGTACTTTTCTCTGGAAGGAATATGTTTTCAAAAGACATATAAGCGTTTTTTCCTGTATGATAACCAGTATAATAAAGGCACACAGTGGCTCCGGTATATAAAAATAAATTTTCCATATCGGTCCAAGAGCCATAATTTGATTTAAATTTATTAATAAGAGTAGGTGCTTCAGTTGGTAAAACTAACAATGAGAGAAAAGTTGCGAGGAGAGTAGTTGTAATACAGGTCGTAGTTTGTACTGAACAGTATAATAACTGTATAGGCTTTG
>JACDFK010000003.1 GCA_013815795.1 Candidatus Babelota bacterium
GTGTTTTGTTATTAGAAACCCTCTGATATTTCAATGCTTTGTCGTGAGCCCCATCTACAGACCTATCTCATCTTATGTGCCTTCGTTTATTAAAATAAACAGATTTTCAATAACCTGCTTATACTCCTCACACGTTGAAGAATTTATGAGAAACTCATAGAGTATTTTTCTTAAAGAAAGGCTAATATATTTCGATGCATCATAATTTTTAAAGCATCGATGGATACAGACTCTTGTGGTGTCGGTAAAGCTAAATTGGAAAAAACCGACCTTACGTAGTCCCTCATCATCAGTTATTTGACCAGGAATGCTTATTTGAATGAGATTATCGATTTTTTCAGCGATACCGTATGATTCTAGATAAGCATCAACCGCTCTTGAAAAAAGATGGTTAAGATCCAATTTTTTTCTAATCGATTCATGGTAATTTTCATCGTTACATTCGATACGGGGTAGTCCAGAAGAGGCACTCACTGTCCAAGCATGATCTTTGCTTTGTAAAGACTCCGCCAGAGCAAAAAGTACTTTTATTCGGTAAGCTTCACCTGTCCAAGGATGCGATTTCCACAAATCTTGTACTTCATGTAAATCATAAGGAACATAGTTTCGCGCTTTAAACAGACAAATACTATACGGTCTCCCTGCAAAGAAGGATTTAAAAGTGCATAAGTTTTTTTTCAGTTTTTTCTGTGGTAGCTTAAAGCCGATCTCATTATGACTAGATAAGGTAGGAATTAAACTGCAAGATTCTAAGTTTGTATAAATAGTTTTAGTACCTTCTTCTATGATCTCCTTACGAGATGTTTGAATCTTTTGTTGGGGAAACTCATTTTTTTTCTTGCGAGGTATAAAAGGATTTTTTTTATAGTCATTGAACTGAAGGATTTTTGTTATATCTTCTGGTTGGCGGGTGACTGCAAGAATATCTTCAATATGATCGACCGAAAGCCCTACTCGTTTATTAATACACTCAATGAGCTCGTTATATAAGAAAATAAGCGAAATGTCTTTTGTGGTAGGAGAAAGATTAAGCGCTTTCTTTAGGTTATTAAAAGCAGTTTTTTGAAGGGCTGCACACTGACCTTTTTGATCAAATATAATTGATTCCTTTGCTTTGAGATCGGTATAAGATTCATGCACACTATTTTTTAGAAGAGTCTGAAGATAGGTTTGTTTAACATGTTTATACACCTCTAAAAACAGTTTAAGATCTGTTACTTTAAGTGCCCAGTATTTTCCTAGTTCAACTGTTTGTCCCCACGCTGTTGTCTGATCCTTTGCTTCTATCTCTATTTGTGTCAATAAGTTAATTATTTTTGAATGTGGTAATTGATATACTATGCCATGATCTTGAGTTAATGTGGGCATAAGAAGAGCTAACCGCAGATAACAAAGGGCGCCAAACTGTTTAAGTCTCAGTTTTTCGTCGCTACTTAATAGGTGGTTTTCGTCACATAAAGATAAAAGTTGAACAGTATTGTTTTTTTCTTTTTCACGGATCATTGTAAGCATGCAGTCTAAGGAGCAATAGACCACGTTTTCTGATTCCGCGTAAGCTTTGAAAGCTTCTAGGGGTGTAGAGCAGCATGCACAGTTTTTCAGAGAATGATCGATTGTGGGATTCGGTGAAAAAGTGTTTGAGCTTGTGTTAAAAAAATCAAAAGGAGAAGGAGGATCATCTTTTTTTTCAAGTAAGAAACAGCTATCAGTATTGCCATATACTATTCTTGTACAAAAATCTGATATCTCAGTTTCTGAAAAAATATTTTCCTGAGGACTTACCCCTATAATTTCTTGGTTGTCAGGCAAAAGACCTTTGCTTGCCCCCTTAAATCCTCTAGTTTCCAATAGAGTAAAGAGAGGCTTGACCCATGTACAGTTTTCGAAACAGACTATTTTATCGTAGGCAGATAAAGTTTCAAGAATAAGTAAGATATTTTCAAATTCATCAGTCACAAAGATTGGTTGTAGTACTATGTGATTAAATTCATTAAGAGCTTTCGTAAAAGACTGTTTCGTTTCGATGCTTTGTAAAAAAAGCTCAGCCACTTTTTCATATAGATTATTTTTGTTGTGTATCTTTAGATAGGTGCACGTGCTAGTGTAAGCAGTAGTCCATTTTTTTTTAAAAGAGACGGTTATTTCATTATTCGGTCTTTTCATAATTTTTTTATTGTAGGCATCAAGGCTTTTTCTATAAAAATCAATTGAAGGATAACCTGAATCTGATTTTATTATAGGAATAAGTAACTTTTTTAAGGAATCAAATTTACCTTTTTTTTTAAAAAATTCCTGTTTTTCACTAGGGCTCAAGTCTAAAATGGATTGCAATTTTAAAAAAGTATACTTTCTGTAGTTTGAATCTGTACAGTTTGGAAAGTTAAGATACCGAGCTATAGTATAAAATAATTCACCAATTATTAAATTATGAGCCGATTCTTTTTCAGAACTGGTTAAAATAATCCCTTCTTGCGAAAGCGTGAGATAGTGCAGATTTTTTGACGAAAAATTAATGTCGCATGCTGCAGAGAGGGTGAGATCGTAAAAGTCTTTGGGGGAGCTTTTGTTAATCTCTATATCATTTTTTCTTATAAACAAAAGGATGGCTGATGTAGTTGATGCATTGCTTAAATCTCGAAGAAACTTTGTATGTATTTCTATTTCCGAGGGGCTCGCTTCCCGGACCAAGTTTTTAGTAATTCCTACTATGTAGACAGTTTAAAGAGATGATGTCTGAACTGTGTAGATATGACGTGTTAAATACAAAAAATATGAATAAAGAGAAAGTTTTTAAAATGTATACTTTTTTCACAGGAAAGCCTTTAGTTTAATTTTTATTGATATATTAATAATAGACTATAGTAGCCATGTAAAACTGTCAAAAATTCAAGAAATTCAAAGATATAGAAAGGTCATAAAAGACGAATGTTTTTCACAATCAAATCTAGAGAGAGTGTTTATGAGCAGGTATTACATAGGGGATGCGTATTAGATAAATATGCTTTTTCAGGATGGGGCTTTAACTATTGAGATGCTTATATTCTATGAAGGAGACACTACAAGCAGTTTGTTAAAAGAATACTTTTAACAAACTGCGAATATGCTGGAAATAAATCAAGAGGGGGACTCAGAAAATTTCTGAGTCCCCCTCTTGATTTGTACGTTATTGTCTAATGAGCGTATAGGTACGCTTATTTTGCTGAAGATAAGGAATTAATAGTGTCCTTCACTGAATCTTTAGCTGAATTTATTGCATCAGTTCCTTTTTTAATCGCAGAGTTCATTCCTGTTATCTCTTGAAAATCCTTAAAAGCCTGTTCGATATCGTGAGTAATCGATCCTAAGGCGGCAGTTGCATCAACAGCTACTAATGCTGAATCAGTTTGGCTTTGTGCTTGTTTTAAGTATGAGAGACCTTGAGCACGTAGCTTTGCGGTACTTTTTTGGAACTTCTTTTTGTTGAAAAATAATTTTTTCACAAGAGAGTTTTGTTCGAAAGAACAGAGGATACCTAATGCTAAATAAGCTTGCGCTGTAGCACGGTTGTTCGATTTAAGGCTTATAGCTTTCTTGAAATGGTTTTTTGCCCATTCAGTATTTTTAATGCAGCCTCTTTCTAAATAACGGAGTGCGCCAAGCCATACATGCCCTTGAGCTTGAGCATATGAATTAACTTTTTTGGTAGTAAGTTTTTTGAACTCTTGCTTTGCCTTTTTCCAATCTATGCGTGTATGTTCTACTGCGATTGCTTGGCCGATAGCTTCATCTAAAGCAATAATGGTATGTTGAGAAATATCTTTTCCTTCTGTTTCTTTTAGAAGTGTTACGACTAAAGGAATAGCTTCATTATAATTTAAAGCATTAATAAGCTCTTCAGCGCGAATAGCTAAAGATTTATAATATGCTTCAGAATTAGCTACCTCTTTTGCAGCCTTATCTGCTGAACGGCGTGTGGTTGTGTCAGACGAGCTTATCTTTGGGCTTGAACTCGACGAAGGGAGTGCGAAGCCTGAAAAAGATATAAGCAGAAGAGGACATAAGAGAGCGATGTTCTTTTTGATAAACATACTATCCTTTACAGTTAGGGTTTTTAAAATTATATAATAAGCTCAACGAAACGCATTTTTCAATAACATCCTTAACTATATAACATTTCTTGTAAATTACAAGAGGAGTAATTTTTTTTTTATTGTTACTGATTGTTTCGCCTGGCATCTTCCATTTAAAATGGTTAAAAACGTTCTAATAATTTAGTAGCATTCTATTTTTGCCAGAGGCCTTTTAAAAAACATGGAGGAATTACCAGGAGTGCATTTCAAAATGTATACGTGGGAGATCTAGAAAATCACTCTTCTAAGAATTGTTACTATCATACTTCTTTTAAATCACGAGGTTACACAATGATCAGATGTTAGTAATAAGTTTTTTTCTAAAATGTGTGAGATTGGGTAAGATCTTTATAAGTCTGAAAGAAGCCGTTTTTAATGAAAGTATAATACTTTAAAATGATGGAGGTGAGTACAGTTACAAGAGCTCCAGGTAATTTCCTGAAACTCTTGTAAATTGTTTGCGTTATCGTGTAATTAGCTTCTAAGTGCGCTTATTTTGCTGAAGTTAAGGAGTTAAAAGAGTCCTTAATTGAATCTTTAGCTGAATGTAATGCATCAGTTCCTGCTTTAATTACAGAGGTCATCCCTGTTTTGAGTTTAAAACCCTCATAAGCTTGTTCGATATCCTGTGTAATTGACTGAATAGCATCAATTGCATAGGCGGCTACAAGTGATGAATCGGTTTGGCTTTGAGCTTGTATTAAATAGGACATTCCTATAGTACGTTGCAACTCTAGGGCGCTTTTATCGAAGTTTTCTGTGCTAGAAAATATTCTTTTTACCAAAGAAGGTTTTTCAAAAGAATAAATAATGCCCATTGCTAAATGAGCTTGCGCTGTAGCAAGATTGTTCGATTTAAGACTTAAAGCTTTCTTGAAGTGTTTATGTGCCCATTTAGTATTTTTGATACATCCTCTTTCTAAATAACGAAGTGTGCCGAGCCATACATGCCCTTGAGCTTGAGCATAGTCATTCACATTTTCTTCAGTAAGTTTTCTGAACTCTTCTTTAGCTCTTTTCCAATCTATGCGTGCAGGTTCAAATACAATAGCATTCCCTATAGCCTCGTCTAAAGCATACATAGTGTGCTCAGAAAGATGATTTCCTTTTGTTTCTTTTAGAAGTTTAACTACTAAAGGGATAGCATCATCATAATTTAAAGCATTAATAAGTCCTTCAGTATGGAGAGCTAAAAATTTATAATGCTTAGCTAACTCATGTGTAACCTTATCGGTAGTGCTATATGGAGCTTTATCCGACGAGCTTAATTTTACTGGCGTACATGAATTAGTCGCAGATAGTGCAAAGCCTGAAAAAGAGATCAGAAGCAGCGGACATAAAACAGCGATGTTCTTTTTGTTTATCATAGAGTCCTTTTAAGTAAGATTTTTAAAATTAGAAAATAAACACAATTTAAAATTTTTATAATAACACTTACAAGCATATAACTATTTCTGCAAACTACAACTGGTATAATTGCTCTTATTCTTGATTATTTTTTTGTACTTTTCTCTTAAAATTAACTGTATTTTTTATTCTTTAAAATATTTTTGGTCTCCCCTCCTTAAACAATACCTTCACATACAGTATTTAAAGGTTTTGGTGCACGAGGTAAAACCTACGTGGGATGGTTGTTTGCGTTTAAGCTTCCTCTTATGGTGAACAGTCCAGAACAAATAGTCGCCTTCATGCTTACTTAAGGCAATAGAGCTGATAATAATGCTGAATTGCTCACCAGTATGATGTCTACGGTACAGGGGAAAGTGTATACAGATAAGTGATATCTCCTGAAGAAAGAACTGTTAAAAAACTCTATTCTATAGGTGTACCTATCGTTATTAAAATATAAAAAATATACTTATGAATATGATAGACACAATAATGCTCAGAAAAAGAGGAACAATTTAGTCTATTGGAAGTCTGTTTAAATGCAGCTATAACAAAGAGCATTCAAGATATCTCAAGTCCTAAAACTCTTTTACCAAACATCTATTCTTGTCGGAGGGCTTATGATTTTCGTGAGAACCTGTCTTCTGCTAAAAAAAATGGCTATTCCTGTTTAACACCAACTCGCGTTAGTTATTGATTTAAAGATAGAGGAGATCTTAATAAGTTTGTAAAAACGATCTTTAAGGGAATGGTGAAGCTAGAGAATGTTGAAGGTTAATATATTTACAAGAGCTCCAGGTAATTTCCTGAAACTCTTGTAAATGTTTACGTTATTGTGTAATGAGCGTATAGGTGCGCTTATTTTGCTGAAGTTAAGGAGTTAAAAGAGTCCTTAATTGAATCTTTAGCTGAATGTAATGCATCGGTTCCTGCTTTAATTACAGAGGTCATCCCTGTTTTGAGTTTAAAACCCTCATAAGCTTGTTCGATATCCTGTGTAATCGCCGCAATAGCATTAGTTGTATGCGCTGCTACAAGGGAAGAATCGGTTTGACTTTGAGCTTGCATTAAATAGGACATTCCTACAGCGCGTAGTTCCGCGGTAGTTTTATCAAACTTCTCTTTGCTGGTAAACATTTTTTTTACCAAAGAAGGTTTTTCAAAGGAATAGATGATTCCCAATGCTAATTGAGCTTGCGCTGTAGCACGGTTATTGGAATTAAGGCTTAAAGCTTTCTTGAAATGGTTCTTCGCCCAGTCAGTATTTTTGAAACACCCTCTTTCTAAATAACGAAGTGCGCCAAGCCATACATGACCTTGAGCTTGAGCATACGCATTTACATTTTCTTGCGTGAGCTTCTTGAACTCTTGTTTTGCGTTTTTCCAATCTATACGTGTATGATCGAATACTAATGCATATCCGATAACTTCGTCTAAAGCAAAATTAGTGTGCTCAGAAAGGTAATTTCCTTCTGTTTCTTTTAGAAGCTTTACAACTAAAGGAATAGCATCATCATAATTTAAACTATTTATGAGTCCTTCTGCACGAAGAGCCAAAGACTTATAATGTTTAGCGAGCTCCTGTGCTGCTTTATCGTGAGAGCGACGTGGGGTTTTGTCCGAAGAGCTTATCTTTACTGCTTTTAGCGTAGCGCTTGAACGTGACGAACCGAGCGCAAAGCCAGAAAAAGAAATAAGGAGAAGCGGACATAAAACAGCGATGTTCTTTTTGATAAACATAGTGTCCTTTTTAGTAAGATTGTAAAAATTAGAAAATAAGCACACTTCAACGCTTTTTTCAATAACATTTACAACTATATAACGATTTCTACAAATTACAAGAGGTCTAATTGTTTTTATTGTTCATCATTATTTTGTGTATGTTTCACGTAAGATTTACTATGGTTTTTTTATTCTTTACTATGTTTTATGGTGTCCCCTCTCTGTTAGGCCACGTACGGTTCTCCCACCCTCTTTCTTTTAGGCTCACCTGCGTTCTATCGTAGAGAATAGTAATAATTTTAAAACGCTCTATGAAAAAGCCATCGATTGTATAAGAATTTCAGTAATTACCCTTTTATCATTATCAAAAGAGTGTGAGTAAAAATTTTACAGGCCTCGGGCTATGACGGTTTTAATGAAAGCAGCATTTTTAATGAAGAGTGATACTATTGTGTAAGACACTTTATTAAAAATGCTGAACTCTATACAATATTATTTTTAAACTATTGTAGTACTTTTCAATTCATTAGCAGGAATACTGTTTTTTGGGTGCCTGTTTTGATCTGAAATTCACGATAGGCTTCTTCCCAGCAAAAATTTTCTTCAAAAAAGTTCAACATATATCCTGCATATCTAGATACCATTCTCGAATTGCGCTGGCTTTTTGCTAATCTTAAATAGGAGAGCCTCTCGGACCAACCACAATACCAGATCTCTCTTATATATTTTCTACCATCTTGATCTATATAATATGGTGGACTTACTTCAAATAGATGGAGGATACCTAATCCCAACTGAGCTTGTGCTGAAGCACGACTGTTGGATGCAAGGCTTAAAGCTTTCATAAAATGGCTTTTTGCTCGGTCAAGGTTTTTGCTGCATCCTCTTTCTAGGTTCTGTTGATATTTCATAAAAAATGAAATTTAAGATATGATAGCACCAAAAAGAACGTCAATTTTCTTTATAGTAGGTGCTATCATGGTAGAAAAGTATATCACAGAAGAAGTCTGGATCAAAATTTTTAATTTCTTGAAACAATACAAAGGAATAGCTTCATCATAATTAAAAGCATATTATAGATCTTCAGCACGGAGCGCTAAAGATCTATAATATGCTTCACGATGGGGTGCTTCATTATCAAGAGTTTCTGCCGGGAGGCGTGGAGTTTTGTCAAGCGAACTTATTTTTCCTACGGTGTTTGATCCTAACGAAGAAACGGAAAAGATTGAAAAGGATATAAGCAGAAGAGGACATAAAAGAGCGGTGTTCTTTTTGATAATTATACAGTCCTTTAGCGATAGGGTTTAAGGTTAAAAAAAGTATTTAAAAATGAGCTTAATAGCATTCTTAACTGTATAATGATTTTTTTATAGTGCAAACGGCATAAAGTCTTTTTGAAAATGGCCTAAATAGGTTGTAAGGCTGCTTCTGTGGGTTGCGGGCTTCTTTAATGTGTGTACATCCTTTATTGTGTGGTCAAGGAGCCTTTTATAAACTTTTATAAAGGAGATCGGCAAGATCTTTATAAATTGGAAAGGTTTTTCTGGTTTTTACAACCTTTATTTTTAGTCAGTTTAAACTTCTTTCTAGAACAAAACTTTATAAGGGCAAAAAAGGAGGGATGTAAATCCCTCCTTTTTAAAAGTATTAAACGAGTTATGTGTTAGCCGTTGCCTTCACTCCTCTTATATTATTTTGTGAAAGAGATATCCCACACTTGCACTTTTTTGTCTAGTGATGTTGTAAGAATTTTTTTCCCATCTGGACTAAATAGAGCCGTCGTAATTTCATTGGAGTCTCCCCATGACATGGGTGTTAACTGCAATTGCGCTAACTGCTCACCTGTAAGAACATCGACCCATTTATCACTTCCATACTCTAATTTGATATGAACTTTTGATCCAGAAGGTCTGTTTCCTGTACGAGCACTCCATAAGCGGATGATCCCGTCTTGTGATCCGGTAAGTATTTTTGATCCATCGGGGCTAAATGTGGCCGTAGTGACACCTTTTAAGTGGCCATCAAACAGCATCAAGTGTTTTCCTGTGAAAGCATTACATAAAAGAGCTGAGCCTGCTGAGTCTAAATTTAAGCTGAAACTTCCTGGGTCATTAAACCCAATAAGAATAGTTTGGAAATCAGAATCCTGTGAGAAACCTAAGGAATTACGAGTGTCGCATTGAGGATTAAAGGCTACTGAGGAGATTTCTTCACAAAAGAGGAAAGTGCGTATAAGTTTTCCTGTTTGAGCATCCCATATTCGAACTGTCTTATCGATAGATCCTGTAAGTAGTAGTCTTCCGTCGGGGCTAAAAGCAACCGACATGACGTTGTTTGTATGTCCTTTAAATTCCGTTATCGGTTTAAGTGTTTCTGAATTCCATGCGATGACCTGTCCGTCTATTAATCCGGTAATGAAACTTTTCCCATCGGGTCTAAATGCTATGGAAACAACGCCGGTCGGACAACTTTTTAATTTAAAACTTCGCGTTTGTGTGCCTTTTTTGATATCCCAGAGTTCTATTATATCTACGGCTTCCTCATCGTATATGTTACTGGAAACCAAAAGCACCGTTTTTCTGTCAGGACTAAAGGATACTAATTTGACGTTAGAGTGGGCTGTTATCGATTGTAGAACTTTTCCAGAAAAGGTATCCCACACGCGCGCAGTGGTTCCGTGCGATCCGGTAAGAATCATCCCGCCACAAGGGCTAAAGGCTCCGTGTATAAAAATATCTGAATGTTCACCTAATACCTTACTGAGTTCGAAATTATATATCGATCTATTTTCTTTTTTACAGATAGCGACGCTGGTAGGTATTTTGGTTTTTATGTAATCGAGTTTTTCTTTAATTGTTGATTCTTTATACAGTATATCGTGTCCTTGAGGATGAATGTTTTTCTGATCAGCTGCGGGATCAAGCAGTTCCAACTGATTTCTACATATGGGACATCTTATATCATGTATATTCGAATCAATGAGCTCTTTGGTACAGCTCAAACACACGCTATGAGAACGAGAATAGCCCTCTTTTGTGGTTGAGCAGTTAAACTGAAGCGGTATGCACTTATTTCCAAATTTTTCAAAGCAGATAGGACATTCTTCTTGGCTAATTTCAAATCCTATGCCGTTTTTTTGGTTAGCGCTTGTTATTCGGTCCATACATCTACTGAAAGGTGTGGTGAGGAGCATAACCGACAGAAACGCAGCTGCTGAATGTTTTATATATGCGATCATTCAATTCCTTATTATTTTAATGGAACATCATTTATTACTATTACTTATTAGTGTTTAATTATTATGATGCAATGTAAGAAATTTGTCAATTGTAATCCTACTGTTTTTTCTATACTTCTACTACTCTACGGGGCATATCTTTAAAAACCACAGACGTTCTGTCTCTCAAACAACAGTGCTAGAGGGATTTTTGTGGTGTGTAGAATAGTCTAATTTTTAGATAGAGAGAGCACTAAATTTTTTTTATTCTTACGAGCCTTAAGAGATTAGATAGGTAGAGAGAAATTTGTATATGAAACGAGGCTTTAAAGAAATAGAAGTCCTTGCGAGTAGCTTTCTAAAAAACAGATCGAATACATTCAGCAAGCGCATAGAGGTAATTCACCTAATAACCTAATGAACAGGCGGTGGGTTTATGTTGACTTGTAGCTTCTATGGGTTGGGTCTTACGTAGTGGCAGCACACTAGGGGGAGAGGTGTTGGTGGTAAAGCAATCGTGCCAAAGATCTTCCTCGCGAATAATTAATTAATAGGACCTATTTTAATAGGACCTATTTCGTGGTTTTGGTATTTTTCTAAAAAATGGATGATCCATTTAACCGGTATGATTTAGTCTAAATGGCTTGTAGATTGCATTTCTCGTATTTTAACTTTTTATAGAAAAGCATTTTAGAGGAACAGGCAGGTTAATTAGAGAGTTGTATTGCTTTTTATGATGAATAAAATCAGAAGATGAAGCTTTTTTTAGTGTAAGTAAATTATATATTGCCAATAGTCCTCAGCTTTGCTAGGATTAGTAAAATTGAAATCAAACATTTTTACAAGAAATAAGTATGGCAGATATTAACACCTGTTTAAGAAGCTACGAATCTCTTTTTTTCCAAGAGCTCTCTGAGGTGAATACTGCCCAAGAATTAGAACTATTTCGGACAAAGCATCTTAGTAGACACGGAGAGCTGTCTAAACTTATGCAGCAGTTGAAAGATCTCTCTCTCGAGGAGAAAAAGACTGCAGGACCTCTTTTAAATGTGTTAAAAGTGAAGGTTTCTGATGCATTTACTCAGCGTGAAAAAGAGTTTGAACAGATGCGTATTGATCACCAAAATATGTTATTAACACATTTTGATGTGACTGCTTATAAGCCAGTGCAGCCCACCGGCTCATTGCATCCCTATACTCAGGTTATAGAAATTATTGAAGATATTTTTGTAAGTATGGGCTTTGAAATTGTAGACGGACCGGAAGTCGAAACAGACTATTATAATTTCGAAGCGCTGAATATCCCCAAGGATCACCCTGCTCGCGATATGCAAGACACTTTCTGGCTTACGTTGCCCGGCTTATTAATGAGAACGCATACTTCACCTGTGGAAATACATGCTATGCGTGATCGAAAACCTCCGCTAGCTATAGTAGTTCCTGGAAGAGCCTATCGTAATGAATCAACCGATGCATCACATGATTTTATGTTTATGCAACTGGAAGGACTTTTTATTGATAAGAATGTTTCGCTTGCTCAATTATTTGCAACAATGAAAACTTTTTTGCAAACCTTTTTTGAGAAAAAGAATATAGCTATTAAAATACGTCCTAGTTATTTTCCGTTTGTAGAGCCTGGAGTTGAAATAGATATGTCATGTCCTTTTTGTACACACGGATGTTCAGTCTGTAAAAAGACGAAGTGGATAGAAATTGGTGGTGCCGGACTGTGCCATCCAGTAGTGCTCAAAGCAGGGGGTATCGATCCTAAAGAATATGGAGGATTTGCTTTTGGCTTTGGGCTTACGCGGCTAGTTATGCTGAAATACGGCATAACCGATATCCGGTTATTGCATTCAAATAAAATCGATTTTTTAAAGCAGTTTTAAGGAGAGGGAATGGAGATAACAAAAGTTGTTATACCTGCGGCTGGGGTGGGACCGCGGTTTTTGCCTTTTAGCAAAACAGTTCCCCGAGAAATGTTACCTCTTTTAAATAAACCTTCTATTCAGCATGTGGCTGAAGAGGCATTATTATCAGAGTTGGTAAATATGATTGTTATAACGGCAAAAGGTAAAGAGCAGATTGCTGATCATTTTGATATGTCTGCAGTAAATCCACTGATACGGGAGCATGATAAAGCCGGCCTCTTAGCAAGCATTGAAAAGCTCGCTCGAATGGCTCATTTTACCTATATTCCACAACAAGAACCTTTAGGGCTCGGTCATGCAGTGTGGCTTGCGCGGCACTGTATTAATAAGGAATATTTTGCCGTTGCGTTACCTGACGATATTATCTTTAGCAAACAGCCTGCATTGAGTCAATTGATACGTGTGGCACGACAAGAAAAAGCTAGTGTTATTGCTGTACAAGAAGTACCGACTGAGTGTATTTCGTCGTATGGTATTGTTGGTATTAGAAAGACGATTACTCCTAATTTATTTCAATTATCTCATGTAGTTGAAAAGCCTAATCCTAAAGATGCACCGTCTTCTCTTGCAGTTGTTGGTAGATATGTATTATCTTCGAAAATATTTAACTCTCTTGATGAGATGCAGACCTATGAGCAGACGGAGCTTAATCTTACTGACGCGATTTGTCATATGATGCAGCACAATGAACGGGTATTTGCCTATAAGGTGCAAGGTACTCGCTATGATTTAGGCACGCCTCTGGGCTGGATAAAAGCGGTAATCGGTTCTGCGTTACAAGATCCTGATTATGGACCAGCAACTCGTAAATTTTTAGCTGATATTAACTCTCCTGACTCATTTTTGTATAATCCGGCAAAAATCATTGAACATAATATTTAGGGTCTCATGAAGTATATTAAGCTCTTTACCGATATTACACTTGCTGACACTTCCCTAGTGGGGGGGAAAAATAGTTCTCTGGGAGAGATGGTTCAACGGCTTCGTTCTTTAGGTATTAAAGTACCGTTAGGCTTTGCAGTTACCGTACAAGGGTATTGGGATCATCTAGCAGTAAATACTATGGTTGAGCCATTAAAAAAAATATTTCAAGATCTTGGTTCCCAACCTACACTCGAAGCACTACAAAAAGCAGGAAAATTAGCGAGAGAACTCATAAAAAGTGCTCCTTTACCTGACGAGTTAATACAACAAATAAAAATAGCGTACGATGAACTTTCAATATTGTATAACCAAGAAGATGTTGATGTAGCAGTACGATCATCTGCCCTATCTGAAGATTCTCCGACCGCTTCTTTTGCAGGACAACAAGAAACCTATCTTAATGTGAATGGTATCGAAAAAGTTCTTGAAGCAACTCAAAACTGTATGGCATCGCTTTTTACTGATAGAGCTATTGTATATCGTATAGAACAAGGATTTGACCATTTAAAGATAGGTATTTCAGTTGGTATCCAAAAAATGATTCGCTCGGATAAAGCAAGTTCGGGAGTGACATTTTCGTTAGATACTGATACGGGATTTAAAAATGTAGTCGTTATTACGTCCTCGTATGGACTTGGTGAAAATGTTGTAAAAGGCATTGTTAATCCCGACGAATTTCACGTGCATAAAGAAACGTTAGCATTAGGATTTAAGCCGATCATTAAAAAATACCTGGGTAGTAAAGAAGTTAAGCTCATCTATAGTGGAACAAGTGGACGCGAATTAAAAAACGTACCCGTACCAGTCGTAGATCAAGAGCATTTTTCTCTTTCAGAAGATGAAATTCTAGAACTTGCCCGGCAAACAGTCCTTATTGAGAACTATTATTCAGAAGTACACAAAGGCTGGTGTCCTATGGACATCGAATGGGCCAAAGACGGTCTTGATAATCAGCTGTATATTGTTCAGGCTCGCCCTGAAACTGTCTATAGTCAGAAAACCTGGGACGATGTTCTGGTGACCTATTCCTTAAAAGATACTACCTCGCAACCGTCTCCTTTGATTACTGGCCTCAGTATCGGAGAGAAAATTGTGCACGGAAAAGCTGTTATACTCAAAGATATTCATGATCAGTTTGAGTTTAATCAAGGGGACATTCTGGTAACATCTATGACGGATCCCGATTGGGTGCCCTTAATGAAAAAAGCGGGAGCTATTGTTACCGATAAGGGAGGAAGAACCTGTCATGCAGCTATTGTCAGTAGAGAGTTAGGTATTCCTGCTCTTATTGGAACAGTTCATGCTACTACTCGCATTCCCGAAGGAGAAAATGTAACGGTTGACTGTAGTTTAGGGGCCCGTGGAGCTGTGTATAATGGTTTTTTGGAATATACCGTATCTAAAACGATCCTGACTTCTCTTGGTAAGCCTCGCGTGCCTATTCTTTTAAATATAGGAGATCCGGATAGAGCTTATCAGTTCTCTTTTATGCCAGTTTCGGGAGTTGGGCTTGCTCGTGTTGAATTTATAATCACTAACTTAATAAAAATACATCCCATGGCGGCTGCTGCCCCACAAAGAATTAAGGATCCTGCTGTCCGGAATAAGATCGAACAGCTCTCAGTCTCTTCTGGTGATTCGCGTACCTTTTTTGTTGATACATTAGCTCAAGGTATAGGACAGATAGCGGGAGCTTTCTATCCTCGTGAAGTGGTAGTTCGTTTTTCTGACTTTAAGAGCAATGAGTATTCCAATTTGGTAGCAGGAAAAGATTTTGAGCCCTTTGAGGAAAATCCAATGTTGGGGTTTAGGGGCGCTTCTCGCTATTGTGATCCGAGGTATGCCCCTGCATTTGAACTAGAATGTTTAGCGATGAAAAAGGCTCGTGAAGAGATGGGTTTTGTTAACATTACCCTATTAGTTCCCTTTGTGAGAACTCTTCATGAGGCTCGATGTACCCTTGATGCCCTTGAAAAGCATGGTTTAAAAAGAGGAACTAAGGGTCTCAAGATATTAATGATGTGCGAAATTCCTTCAAATGTAATTTTACTTGAAGAGTTTAGTAGATTATTCGATGGTTTTTCTATAGGATCCAATGATCTTACTCAGTTTACTTTAGCTGTTGATAGAGATTCAGAGTTCTTGAGTTCTCTTTTTAATGAGAAAGATGAATCGGTGATGAAGGTTTTTGAAATGGTATTAGCTGCAGCGCGTAAATCTGGATCGTATGTCAGTATATGCGGACAAGCTCCTTCCGATTTTCCGGAAGTTGCTGATTTTCTTATTGAACGAGGTATTAGTGCTCTTTCTTTGAATGCTGATAGCGTTATTCCCTTTTTGCTTGCAGAAAAAATAAAGAAAGATAAAGCCTCTTTATAATAATGCATAAGCATTCTTACAAAGCGTTTTATAAACTGCTCTATTCCTTAAAATTGTGTGGATAAGTATCCAAGATCATAGAAGGAGGAGTAAGCGAGCACTTGTAAGAAGTATAGTAAAAATAGGTCATTATTACCGGACGAATACAAGAAAGTATGCGTCCGGTAGTTTTTATAGCAGGATGTTGTAGAAGTAAGCTCCTTAGTATTGAGTAGCTTCGTCTTGTTCTACTTGTTCTTCGTTCTGATCGAAAGCTTCTTGCTCTTGATTAGTAGAATCCTTAGTAGAGTCTTCTTTAGTAGACTCTACTTTTTGTAGTTTACTGAGAATTTCTATAGAACGCTTTCCTTCTCTCACTACGTGATCAATGAGTACAGGATGGATTACAGATTGAACTGTATTCTGTTTAATGCCTTTTTGAGTTTTACGATTAAACTCATCCAGTTCTTTGCTCGCTTTAAGTGAAATCTTAATAAACATAGCTTCTTCTTTACCTGCATGATCATTACTTGCAATATCAGCTATTTTCATCGATGTTTCCTCAGCTGTTATCGATGATTCGCGTTCTTTCGGATCAAGTAAACGCGCAGCAAAAGCAGCATGATCCGAGTTTATTTTATCCCAAAATTTAACTTCTTGTTTTTTTGAATAAGGAACACCGTTTAACTTATCAACAAAGTAGTCGAGTTCTCGAACGATATGCTTAGCGAAGCTAGGGAATATCCACCCTATCCATTTCCCTGATTTTAGAGTATTGACGACATCCATTTTGTATGCTCTTAATTCTCTTGTTAAAGGAAGAATCTGATTCATCGTTTTGTCTGACATGTTTTTTCTAAATGCTTCAAACCTTTTGTGAAGTTCAAGGCCTCGTTTTTTTAATTGAAGATCTTCAATACCTAAATGCAGAAACAAGGCATGTTCAGATAACTGTCGCGCCCAAAAATCTATTTCATTGCGCGCTTTGGCAGGATTTGCTTTGATCTGTCTGAATCGCTCTGCACTACTAAGTGACTTAGAATCTAAGGGCTGAAAACTTGATTCTAACGCATCAAACGCATCAAACGACTTAGAATTCATCTGTTTAGAGCTTGATTGGGGACTGTTCAAAGATTGAATCTCATGTTCCTGAGAACTTGAATCTGAGCGATTGGAAGATGGTGAATATGCTCCGCATCCTGTAGCTATAAGTACGGCGGGGGTTAATGCACAGAGTGCAATAATCTTAAAAATGTTCATAAAGTTCCTTTTTAGTTAGTTATAAATATATATATGATGAATTTATCATTATGAGGTACGTTTACGGGACGCAAACTTTTTAAAAAACGTCCCGTAAATAGTTATGGTAACGCGTACCTGAGAACCAAGCACTCTTATTCTTGAATAGTTTCTTGTTCCTCCTCTACTTCTTCATCTTGATCAACTTGATCTTGGTCATTCTGTCCTTGGTCCTTTTGTCCCTGTTTAGCAGAATCTTGTTTTTGTAATTTAGTAAGGATTTCGATAGAACGCTTTCCTTCTCTCATTACGTGCTCAAGTAACATAGGATGAATAGTTGACTGAATCTTATTTTGTTTGATGCCGTCACCGGTTTGTTTGTTAAATGCATCAAGTTCTTTACTAGCCATCAAAGAAAGCTTAATAAATTGAGCTTCTTCACTATCTGTAGCGATTTGAGCTATTTTTTGAGAAGTTTCGTCAGCTTTAATTGATAACTCACGTTCTTTCGGATCAAGTAAACGAGCTTCTAATGCAGCATGATCAGAATTTACTTTATCCCAGAACTTAACTTCGCGCTCAGCGGAATAAGGAACATTATTTAATTTATCTACAAAATAATCGAGTTCACCGGTGATATGCTTAGCCCAACTAGGGAAAATCCACCCTATCCATTTTCCTGATTTTAAGGTAGTAATAACATCCATTTGGTATGCTCTTAACTCTTTTATTAAGGGAAGAATCTGATTAATCGTTTTGTCCGACATGTTTTTTCTAAATGCTTCAAATCTTTTATGGAATTCGAGTCCTCGTTTTTTAAATTGAGGTTCTTCAAGACCAAGGTGAAGAAATAAAGCATGCTCAGACAGTTGGTGCGCCCAAAATTCTGTTTCATTACGAGCTACTTCCGGGCTCGCTTTTATCTGTTTGAAACGCTCAGGACTGCTTAATTCTTGAGATTCTGCTGGCTTAAAACCAAATTCCATAGGAGCTGACGCTTTAGACATTTCTGACGAATGATCTGATTCTTGGCCATCTGATTCTACATCACTTAAAGATTGAGTATCGCGAGATTGAGAAGGCAACTCTTGATTACTCAAAGATTTTGAGCGTGACATATTTTCTGAGGCAAAAAGCGCGACGTGAGTCACTGAGCAAAGTGCCAGGATCTTAAAAAAATTCATATAAAACTCCTTGTGGTATTGTTATAATGTTGTACTATGCTTAGAATTAAGAATAACTTAAAAATCTATTTAATTTAATCATACTAGAAATAAATTTTAAAAGTAAATAATTTTAATATATAAATTATAAATTAAATTCAATTCAATAATTAATTAAACCACATTTTGAGTAAAGTTTTCCTCTTCCTCTGTGTGTGTGGAATTAAAGGGAGGAGCTCGTGCAGTGGTTTTGCTCGTACTTTTCCTTAGTGGAGAAAAGTAGTTGGATAAAGGAAAGAAGTGGTCGTTACTTATTTTATAAGGAGGTTAGAACTTCTCGATAAAAAACAAACGGCGGTTTTAGAAGGAGCGTTTGTAAATAAGCAGACGAGCTTAGTAGAGGTGAGGACTAAATTAACCAGCTTTGATAAAGGAATTGCTTTTTATATCCTTTGCTAAGCAAGGCGCCCCCTTATAAATATTATACAGCGTTAATCTTGGGCCCCTTTCTCCCCTATTATTCCTAAACAAGACTTTTATTATATTTATTATGATATTTTTAATATTAATTATAGTATTTTTTTTAAATTACACTTTTGGTTTTGCGTATCTATTGAGTGTAATTGAAAATAACAGTCGGGCTGTTTGAAAAAAATGGTGTTGTGGTAAGCTTAATAGGAAGCAAAAAAAGAGGCCCTTAGTGGAACTTGAATGTGTATTTAAAATATAGAGGGATTATTATGTATTGTAATTTGTACAAATTTTTATTTGTTATAGGATGCTTTTCGGGGCATCTTTTTAGTCATGAGGATGGCAATACCGATTTAAGGAAAGATACCATTTCTATTTATCAGAACCTTCACGATGGATCAATCATTGGAAAGCGCTCTCGTAAATCTAAAAATCTAGAGTTTATACAGTATCGTGTAGACGAATCTGTTCAAAAAAGCGGTTCCTCCGGGTATCATGCCTTGAAAAATGGACTACTTACGACACGTCTTTTACAAGCATCAGCCGAAAACCAGCCTGCTATTGCAAGTGAGTTTAAAGATTCACTGCTCAGTAACTCATTATTTGGTACAGAAAATTCTGTATGGCGAAATGATATTATTAAATCACGAAGAAAAAATCTTGCAGCACAGTATATTCAAGATATCATTATTCTTGGATTGAACGAATGTATTAAAGTTCAAAATAATGAAGAAAATTCTTTAAATTCGTATGTTAAACTTCCTTTGAGTATCGATAAGGTTTCTGCTGCAATCGATAGAAAAAAGATAAGCGATGAGAAGTTCCGTGATATTAAAATTATCTGTTTTTTAAGTAAATTTGTAGCACAAGAGCTTGTTGAACGTCAGTCTGCTCAACGTACTGAGAATGTACCAGGGAATGAGTTTAGCTATCGTGTTTCCCATGATGATATTTTTACAGTATTCGCTGAAATCTGTGAGCAAAAAAGGGTAAGTGTTCTTCCTCAGGAAAAACTTCTACGGGAGCTTATTATTCATTCATCTTTAAACACAAAAGAATCTTTTGTAAATTGTTTTTTACCTTTCCAAGAGAGTTATTTCACCGTAATTTCCGGTTTAAATCAGAATGAAATTATTATCGATGGATCTTCTTATTATAAAAAGCTGTATGGCCCTACAGATCGTGAACAGGTATGTAATGGCGATTGGCTTTCTCTTCCAGAAGTTATTGAGATTGCCCAAAAAGAAAGAGAGGATAGTTCTTGTCATTTTCATAAGGAGTTATCTTCTCATTTGGAAATGCATACGTTTGATTTTTCAACAGGTATGTCTTATTTAGATGAATTAAAGACAGAAATGCGGTGTAAGACGGTATTTGAGAAGATAGAAAAATCTACTTCTCCTGCAGCAGCTATTCTTCTTATTTTAAGTAACCACCATTGGTTTTCGTGCGTAGTTGCCAAAACTGTTGAAGGTCTCTGTTTTATTGTCACTGATTCAACAAATGCAGATCGTAGTAACGATCCTGTAATTGCTAAACTAGGAACAATGATTGATGAAAATGAGTCAAAGACCAGTTCGGCAACAGGTGATTTTAGAGATTCAATAAAAAATCTTCTTGAAAAAAAGAGTTCAGAAAACAACTCAGAAGAAGATGTGGTTAATTACGATGCACCACATGCTCATATGAGCTTAGAAGAGCTACCCTCTCTTGATCTACTGTTTGGTGGTAAACTTACTAATGATATTCATATGATTCTACATCACTTAAAAACTGAAGTTGCTCCTACTAAAAAACCACTTAAGTTCAAAAATGGACTAATCTTATCGGGGCCTCCAGGAACAGGAAAAAGTACCGTTGCTCAAGTCATGGCACGTATGGCTGGACGCGAAGTCTTATATGCAGGCGGAGGAGACTTCAGAACTGCATACCAAGGATCGAGTAAAGCAAAGTTAGATGCCCTTTTTGGTGAAGCAAAAAAACGGGGTAAACCATGTGTTATCATTATTGATGAAATAGATGGAACTACTGCAAAGTTACAACCCCAAGGAAGTACTGCAGAAGATAATCGTGCAATCAAAGCTCTTATTACGACACTTGACCAGCATAGAAACGATCCGTCAATATATGTGATCGCTACTACGAACTATCCTGAAAAGATAGACCCTGCTATTTTACGTAGATTTAATCGTATTGAAGTAGGTTTACCGAACTATGAAGCACGTAATAATATTTTGAAAGACCATTTATTTGAGAAAAATGAGCTAGAAATCAAAAATGGTGATCCTTTGGCAGTCTCTCCGAGCTTTTACGATCTGTTTTTAACTGCAACTGATGGTTTTAGCGGAGATGCACTAGAAGATATCGTTAATACGGCTACTGAACAAGCTAGAGCAGGTCTTACAGCTGAATCGCAGATAGGGGCTCGTTTTAGCAATAACCTTATAGATTTTTCTAACCATTCGGTTGTTAGTAGTATTGCTAATACTGCAGCTCTGCCTTTCTTCCATGTACTTCAAGGCGTTGGATTGAATGCTCCGAGCACTATCGATCAACATCTTTATTCTCAACTTTTACGGCATAAAAAGTTGAAAGCTGACATTGAAGAGCGTGATTTTAATGAGACTCATAGAAATCACAGACTTTCAGATCTATTCCAGCCACAATATTTGGGATATATGGTTGCATCAGGACTTATTACAGGTGCTTTAAATGCTTTTATTCAAGTGGCAAGCAATCGTGTATTGGGTCGTAGTATCGGTACCGGAACTATTCCTACAACAATAGTAAGCTAAAAGAATTTCCCTATGTAAGGCTTCGGCGTACATAGGGAAAACTACTTATTTTTCATCACATTAAAGAAGGAGGGAGCGTATTATGCTCCCTCCTTCTTTAATGTATAGATATTAAATACTTGTGCTCTGAACATGCAAAGGTAGGAGAGTAGAATGGCTGATACATATAACTTCAACCACTTTTCTTAAAGAGAGGAGCAGTAAAATCCTGCTCTGGCTTGATAAGGATTTTGTTCCTAACCAGGTAGTTTAATTGATTTTACCCACAGACTCTTATAAGTTCGCTGAGACTTGTAAGCCCTGCTTCCACTTTTATAGCAGCATCATATTTTAAAGATTTCATTCCTTGTAGAGCGGCGTGGAGAGAAATATTTTCATAGTCGGGACTATGTATCATGGCTGATTGGATTTGACAATTGAGTAGCAAAAGTTGAAAGATACCTATTCTTCCAAGATAACCAGTGCCTTTACACTGATGACATCCCGTGCTTTTATAGGCAGAAGCAAGGGTAATATCTAAGGATGAAATTATAGTTTTTTCTTCAGCTGTTAAAGGTACTGGGTAGCGACAATGAATGCATAGTCGCCGGGCAAGACGTTGAGCTATTATGCCACTGACTGCCGCTTGTATTAAAAATGGTTCTATTTGCATAGCAAGCAGTCTGAGTAAAGCGCTCGGTGCATCTGTTGTGTGTAAGGTACTTACCACAAAATGTCCCGTTAAAGCTGCTTTAACAGCAACATGTGCAGTTTCTCTATCTCTTATCTCACCTACCATGATTATATCTGGATCAAGACGTAATAATGATCGTAACCCTTTTTCAAAAGTCAAATCTATTTCTGGGTTAATGGTAGTTTGAGTTATGCGCTCAATGGTGTATTCAACAGGATCTTCTAGTGTCATAATATTTAAATCTATAGTGTTGATATGTCTAAGCAATGCATGAAGAAGTGTCGTTTTGCCTGAACCTGTAGGACCCGTTGCAAGAAAAAAACCATGTGATTTTTTAGCTAATGCTAGAATGTTTTCATACATCTCTCTACTAAGACCAAGTTGGTCAAGCTGTAATGCTTTGAAACTTCTGTCTAACAGCCGTAAAACAACCTTTTCTCCGTGAATACAGGGAAAGGTCGCGACTCTTATATCAAAAGTTTGTTTAAGAAACTCTATGGTGAATTTACCATCTTGAGGGAGTCTACGTTCGGCAACATTAGCCTGTGAGAGCACTTTTATTCGTGCTATAATCTGATTTCCTGTAGATAATTCAAGATGAGTATGAAAGAACAAAAAACCATCTACTCGAAAACGTATGGTAAACGTTTCGAGAGATGGTTCTATATGTATATCTGAAGCGCGAGCTTCTAGAGCATTTTTAATAAGCTCATCAAGGATTTCCGGAGCTGTTATGCTCACGCAAACTTCCACGCTATTATGAAACCAAAGAACGTAACCAATGATTCAATAATATGCTCTTTTACCCATGCTACTGCAAATGCACTTACGTGATTAAAGGTAACATCTGCCGGGAGCCCTATAACAGATTTAACCATGGTATAATGTATAGTTACAAGGTTAAAATAATCAAGTACCCACATCGCTAAGAATGCACCTAGCAATAGTAAAAAGAAAAAGCGGCCTCCATGTTTAACGAGAAAACCAACTATAAAGCCAGCAATCAAATAAGCTGCTAACTCAACATACCAGCTACTCGGTTTTTCAAAAGAGTTCCAAAAATCCTGAAGTGCCGTGATAAAAGTTTTTTTTTCTGTCGTCATTGCGTAGACCTCCTTGTAGTAAAAAAAGAGGTCGCTTATAAAAGCGCCTCTTTTTTCAACTTTTTATTGTATTATTACTTATACTACAACTAAATCGCGAAGCGCTTTACCTGGTTTAAATTTAGCAACTTTTTTAGCAGGAATTTGCATCTTGTTTTTTGTTGCTGGATTTATTCCAACTCTGCTCTTTCTTTTCATGACAGAGAAAGTACCAAATCCGGTGAGTACAACCGATTTGCCACCCTTTAAGCTTTGACTAACAGTCTTAATAAAAGATTCGAGAATCTTTTTGCAAGTTGCTTTTGGAAGCTTAGAGGTTTTTGACATCTGTTCTATCAATTTTGCTTTGTTCATACTTTCCTTTTTAGCTTATAAAATACATCATCACATTCTTATGGTGCCGAGGGCCGGACTCGAACCGGCACGAGCATAGCTCGAAGGATTTTAAGTCCTTTGCGTCTACCTATTTCGCCACCTCGGCATATTCTCATTTATTGGAGGCGGCACCCGGATTTGAACCGGGGATGGGGGTTTTGCAGACCCCTGCCTTACCACTTGGCTATGCCGCCCTTTTCTATTTTTTGAGTTCAGAAAGATGTTTCTTTAACTCATCAGCGTTAATTACAGATCCGGTGCTTCCTTGGGAAGTAGAAAGAGCTATCTCTTTTTCCAAAAGTGCATGTTTAGCAGCACCTTGTACAGGATAAGCATCTTTGTTTTCCTTAGAAAGTTTATACCATTCAGTAATCCCACCAGGGTAAACTTTTACATTTTTAAAGCCAGCATCTGTAAGCTTTTTAGCTACCATCTCTTTTGTGCCGCATGTTGGAGAGCAATATACTACTATAGTTGCATCTTTATTCCAATTTTTTGATAAATCATCTATTGATTCTAACGTTACGTTTACCGCACTTGGTATATGAGCATCATTATAGATATCACTAGGGTTAGCATCCAGAAGGTAGAACATAGTACCTTTTTGATCTGCTGCTTGCGTGCCTGCAACTCGTTTTTGAAACCAACTGGCCCAGTCACATGCCGGCGTCATAAGCATAACAGCACAAACTAAACTAGCAGAGAATATGGTTGAGATTTTTTTATTCATTTTTTTCCGGTAAATTTAAAATTATGCCATATATACACTATACCACAAATACAAAATAGGTCAACTTTTTCTGTTTTTTTTTGATCTTTGCACCTCCTCAATGAACCGGCTGGAAGCAACGTTCCCAGCGTACTTTTTTCCAGAAACCTAGTGGATGTTTTAATAAATCTATAAACCAATAGGATTCGGTGGTATCCATTGACCATATTCTAAAAACGATTTTCCCATGTATCAGGGTGCCATCCAGAACCCCCCAGACGCGTGAGTCACTACTTCCTAATCGATTGTCTCCCATCATCCAGTACTGATTTTTATCTAACTTTACATCAAATATATCAAGATCTTTAAGAGGAGTTCCGGGATTTAAAATAAGTCGAGGTTGCATTGTTTCCGTATTACGGATAATTAATTGAGGGTTTATTTTATAAAATTTCTGTGTTTCCCAGGAAAGAGAAGGATCAAAGGAGCGTAGCTCATTTTCTCTCTCATATCCTCCATATCTATTTTTTGATTTTTCCGCTTTTTGAATCCATATAAGAGGATATTTATTCACATAAGCAGATTCATCTAACTTTTTTCCATTTAAATAGACAACAGGATGCCCTTCTTCAATTTTCCCTTGCACATGATCACCGGGTATACCAATAACGCGTTTTGTTACATTTGTGACGTTTAAATTAGCATACCTTTGAAAGAGATTCATTAGGAAATTAGATGAATACGTATGATTAGGATCATTAAATGCTATAATTTCGCCTCTTTTAGGAGATCTCAACCAATAAGAAATTTTGTTTGAAAAGAATCGTTCTCCTACTAGTAAAGTTGTTTCCATAGATCCACTGGGCACCTGATAAAGACCAAATCCTACAGTGCGTATAAGAAATGCTATGGGTAAAACGACAAAAAGTAGTTCAGCGATTTCTCTGACGCCTCTTACTTCATACCAACTTCCTAGAATTTTTTTCATTATGTTCATATATACCGCTCCTTAACAACCACAACGCTGTTCTTAATTAATTATTTTATAGAGTAAAGTAACAAAAACTACTGTACCCATTGCAAGCAACGGCCCCAACGTACTTTTTCCCAGAATTTCAGCGGGCTTTTTAATAAGTCTATAAACCAATAAGATTCCGTAGTATCCATTGACCATATTCTAAAAATTATTTTTCCATGTATAAGTTTTCCATCTAGAATTCCCCAGTCTCTTGAGTCACAACTTCCCAACCGGTTATCGCCCATCACCCAGTATTGATTCTCTCCTAATTTCACTTCGAAGATATCTATTCCTCCGAATTGAGGAGTTCCAGGCTCTAGAATATATTGAGGCTTCATCGTTTTTGGATCTTGAACAATGAGTTGAGGATTTATTTTATAAAATAGCTGTTTATCCCACGCCACAGAAGGATTATAGGAGCGCCAATCTATATTTCTTTCAAAAGGAGGGCAATTTCTTTTACGAATTTGTTCCTTGCGTAACATAATAAGAGGGTATTTATTAACATAGCCTGATTCATCGAGCTTCTCCCCATTACGAAATACTACAGGATGCCCATTTTCAATAGTTCCACGGATTACATCACCGGGTATACCTATAACCCTCTTTGTCCAGTTGGATACATTAAAACTCACATATCTTTGCATGAGATTAACAAAGGAGTTAGAAGAATAAAGATGCTTTGGATCATTAAAGGCAATAATTTCACCATGTTTTGGTTTTCTAAGCCAGTATGAAAACTTATCTGCAAAAAAACGTTCACCTACAAGTAAAGTTGTTTCCATAGAACCACTCGGAACTTGATAGAGTCCAAATCCTACGGTTCTGATAAGAAATGCTATCGGCAAAATAACAAAAACAAGTTCAGCAACTATCCTAATAGTTTTTATCTCGTACCAATCGCCTAAAAGTCTTTTTAATATATTCACTAAATTCCTTCACTGTGCTTTATTAATTTCTCTGCGATGCGCCCTTTTAATGATTCTTTAGCATTATCGATTCCCTGGGTAGGCTTACTTACTGTTCATTAAGAGCAAACCATTCTATGAATATACCTATATATTCCTATCTATGCAAGATAAAAAAGAGGATTAATTCGTTTAGCCTCTTGATAGATCTCAAAATGAAGATGAGATCCTGAACCACTTTTTCTGGTTTTACGTACAGTTCCAGTGGCTCCCACCTTTCCAATAACGTCACCTGATAGGACCTTCTGTCCACGTTTCACAAGAATTCTGTCAAGATGGGCATAACGCGTCTTGTACTCTTCATTATGAACGATGAGTATATAATTTCCATAACCGGGCATATGAGTTGCTTCTGTTACTATCCCCTCACCGGCAGCATGAACCAAAGTTCCCCGAGTTGCAGCTAAATCAAGACCTGAATGGAACCCCCAGATACCATTTGGTTTTTTCCGAGGACCAAAGAATGAACTGACCCAAAATTCTGAAAGCTTAATGGGCCATATAAAAAGCGCTTGTTTCTGAACTTTTTCCCATTCAATAGAGGCCTTTAAAGGACGGGGTGTATGTTGAGGCTTTTTCCGGAGTCGTGAAGGAGTGCTTTTTCTCTGTAAAGATTGCTGTATGGTCTTTCGTTGAATAGGGGAAGCAGAATGTAAGGTTTTTCTTTTAGTGGCAACCAAAAGAGCGGCTTTGAATAAAGGATCACTTTGTTTTTTAGATAAGGGAGCCGTTTTTTTAACTATGACAGTTGACCGTCCTTGAGGGCTTGCTACTCGGTTTATTATACTTTTCTGGGGAATTCGTGGAGTAGTTCTTAATAAGGGGGACTTTCTAGTACTGATCTTTTGGTGTCTCTTTTTAAGCGGTCTTTTCGTAGGACGCTTCATCGTTGTATTTTCGTTTTGTGCATTTCTATTTACAAAAGGAATTGTATGTATCTGAAAAAAGCTTGAGCTTACGAATAGCAATAGCGAGACGATGTATAAATTTTTGAGCACCGTAATTACTCCTTATAGTCTAGTTTCTAGTGAAACCTCTTCTGCCTTAACCCATCCTCTGCCTTCAGCAGAAAATACATAATACCATAGGCCTTTTTTTTGAGCAACTGTTATTTTCTCACCTTTGTGAAGTTTTCCTCTGACTACATGCGTCTTGTCGGGGCCTAGATACAGAAGAGCCTCATCAGTACGAATATATCCAGAAGGACGATAATGTTGATATCCGCGTAATCCCCATCCAGTACCTGCAAAAATGAAAAGTATAAGACATTTTAGGAACGCTTTTTGGTTTCTAAATGCAGCGTAATACCAACACAAAGTCCAGGTAGCTAATGCTCCTAGTTGCCATACGATAAACGGGATGTACAGCGTTCCTTGGCTCATTGTCTCTACTATATCATATAAAGCAGGTGATAGTTCTGCCTGCATAAACGGACATGCTGAAAAGGTTAAAATTATACACGGTAGAATACGTGGAGCTTTACTCAGATGTTGTATCCATGCACGTGCTTGAGAAAAAGAGTGTGCTGATCTTTCTGTTCTGTGGCTGGGGGAATATATGCTTATGGTAGCAAGACTCGTATGATGTTTGATCCATTCTTGTTGAAATTCATTACTGAATCCCTGAGCTCTGAGGGCTTTGCTTATATCTTCTGAGCTGGAGTTTTCCGGTAATGATAGATAGTCTATCATCGCTTTTTTAGTAATTTCGTAAAGTTGTGGGATATTATTAGACTTCTGAGCGCTCTGTATATTTTTTAATGCATGAGAAAGAACAGTTTTTCTTCGTATATAATAAAACATTTTTTGAAATCTAGGTGTAATTAAAGGTAAAAGCAGCCACACAGTTGTAAAAAAAACAGGAATACTAAGGAGTGTCAAAAAGAGCCACCAAGGAAGCTCGAGTTCGGGAGCTTTTGTATGTAGAGGAATCTCATCGGTGAGTGATTCTGAAGGTAGAGATTTTTCTTTAGGCGTGTCTTCTTTTGGTCTTTGAGGAGGTGCTCCTGGCAAAATTGTTATAGTTATGTTTTTCGTAGTGATATTTCTATAGGTTTTCGTTTTTGTATCAAAATAGTAGAATATCTGTTTTCCAATTGTATAAGTGCCTTCTTTCAGGCCTTGAATGATAAATTCCCACTCTTTTTTCTCGCCCTGAGCTGTTTTGTATAGAGCGCTCTTTGATTCATAAACACGCAGATTTTCGGGAAGCGTGAGTTTCGGTACTGCTATAGATTCAAAATCGGATGTCCCTTCGAGTGCTATCGTAAGAAGGAGCGCTTCACCCCGTAGTGCTTGTTTTGAATTTAAGGTAGCGGTATAACTTGTGAACTCTCCAATTGCACCTATAGGTAAATCTGTTTTTGGCAGTGGATCGATGATGAGCTTTAACGGATGAGTGTAAACCGCATACGTTTTCTCATGAGGAATAAGAAAAAATGAGGCAAAAGAGTTTCTTTTCTCGGAAGGAACAGTATAGTCTGCACGAAGGGGAGGTATAAAAAGTTCTCCGGTCTTTGTAGGATAAAAATGTCCTCGGTATTCTATAACAGAAATAAGTTCATTATTATTAGTCTCAACTTTTGCTTCGCCTACATTCAAATCTGTTACATTTAATCCGTCTACATCAAGGGGCTCTAAATGTCTGAGACGGATATCCTGACGCTGAACGGCAAACTTAACAGTAAAAGGGACTTTTTCTCCTACTACATACCGATTGTGTGGTATTGAAAGAGTGTACGTGGGGAGAAGAGAATTGGATTTTGCTGGGTATTTTCCTTCAATAATAGTAACGACTTGTGTGTTTGAACTGCTGTTTCCTGCCTGAGCAGGACCAATAGTTAAAGTGCCTGAAGTGTCAGCAACTACCGTGTAAATAAATCTTCTTTCATTATGTGGCTTTGGACTGTCCATGATTCTTTTAGTTTCCATCTGCTGCTTAACAATATGAAGCTTATCTAATGAGTCAAAAGTAGGCCATCGATTTAGTTCAGGTAAGTCTTTCGCGGTGACAGTAACGAGGAAAGGAACTCCAACATTTATAGAAGTAAGGGGTATATTGAGTGTATTGGTAACATTTAAAGATAAAGAGCTTGAAAGAAAAGCCGTATAAAAAAGACTTAACGTTAGTAGTTTTTTACCAATTTTTATAATCATCACGTTGTCCTCCTCCCTTCATGTTCCTTTGAATAAATGCTTTATAGACTTGCTTGTCATTCTCTTCTATAAAGTCTAAAACTGCTTTTTCCTGGGCATTAAGCTGTTTTTCTGCTACACTTTCGGATAAAGATGTTCTAATGTTCTGAGGAATTGGTTTTTCTTTTTTGTCAGCTGAAGTTTTATTTTTTTCTGACTCAACACCTTTTGAGGGTTTTTTTTCATGATTCTTGCTGTCTTGGGTCTCTGTGCTTTTTTGTTCATCTTGTTTGGCGTTAGACTCTTTTTCGGTTCCGCCATCGTTTTCTCGTTTCTCTCTATTTTCCTTTTGAGTCTCGCTCTCATTACTGGTCTGCTGAGCCTGATCCTCGCTCTTATTTTGTTCCCGTTTATCTTGGTTTACGGAATCCTGAGGAGTATCTTCGGCACCCGAGTTCTTATTATCCTTTTGTGTATTTTCCTGATCTTTTGGTTCTTCTCCTAATCCATTTTTACTAGTTGATTCTTTTTGATTAGAATCTTTATTTTGATCTTTGTTTTGATCTTTGTTTTGATCTTTATTCTGGTCTTTATTTTGGTCTTTGTTTTGATCTTTATTCTGGTCTTTGTTTTGATCTTTGTTTTGATCTTTATTCTGGTCTTTGTTTTGATCTTTATTTTGGTCTTTATTTTGGTCTTTGTTTTGATCTTTATTTTGGTCTTGCTCTTTTTGCTCAATAAGTTTCTTTACGAGCTCTAACCGTTTTTTTGCATGCTCGTTGTGGGAATTAATTTTTAGTACATTTTCATATGAAGTACGTGCTTTCTCATAATCTTGTCCTGAAATAAAAGTATCGCCTTGATTAAAAAAAGCTTGTTCTTTTAGTGGAACTGAGCTGAAGGGAGAATTAGTTACTTTAGTGTATGCTTGAAGAGCTGTATCAAAATTTTTTAATTTATAAGAGGTCTTGCCTACATTATAAAGGGCCTTCATATTTTGAGGATTCTGAGCGACGGCGTCTTCATAGAGGCTTTTTGCTGCACTAAAATCACCTTTCTTATAGGCATTATCACCCTTCCATTCTGCAAGAGAAGCATGTAAAGCATCATTAAAAAGAAAGGCTGATATCAGGAAAAACAGATGAAAAAGTAGTTTCATAGAATCCAATCAAGTAATAAAAGTGCAAAACTTATTAAAGCAAAAAAGCTGTATTTTTCTTGTTTAATATCGAGCACGGGGGTCTCAAATTTTTCTTTTTCAAAACGTTGAACATGTGTAATAAGTTCATATATATCTGATGAATCTTGTGATGCCGGGATATAGGTGGCTCCTGTTTGTTTAGACAGTTCTGCTAGAAGTTCTTCATACAATCGAGAAATAACAATAGAGCCATTTTTATCCTTTTGGTGGCCAATTTGAGCCCCTTGTTCATTATACAATGGGATAGGAGCACCTTCAGCTGTAGCCATTCCTACGGTGAAAATATGAAGCCCCAATTTTTGCGCTTTTTCTTGTAATCCGGTTAAGCGTGGAGAAAAATCTTCCCCATCTGTAAAAATTATCATTATGTTATTGCGGCTTTGAGGCATACGACCAAAAATCTCGACTGCTTGTAGGAGAGCTTTATCGAGTGCTGTAGTTCCCGTCGAAATCGACTCAACATCCACCAGATCGAGAAAATTTAAAAAAGCCGGAATATCGGTTGTAAAAGGACATTGAATAAAAGGTACATCAGAAAAAAGCATAAGAGAAACTCGTTCTGCGGTAAGCCCGATTACCAGCTCCTGTATCTTTTTTTTAGCAGCCATAAGTCGCGATGGTTTTAGATCTTGTGCAAGCATACTTCGAGATACATCGAGCGCAATAAGAACATTTCGTCCCTCTTGCTGAATCGATTCTTGTGATTCATCCCATTGAGGTCTTCCTAATGATAAAACTAGAAAGATAAGCGAAAGGAATAAAAGCAGCGTTTTTCCTGCTTTCCTTTTAAGAGAGAAATGGTTGAGTAAGGTATGAGAACTATCTAAAACCAAAGAGGTTTTTTTCTGCCACCTAAAACGATAGAAAAGAGCAACTAACGCTAGAGCTGCTAAAGGCACAAGGTATACAAATGAGGAGGCTGAAGCCCATTCTAAAGAGAAAAATGCAGGTTTCATAGGGCCATCCATACAAATGAAGTAACTATAATTTCGGTTAAAAGAAGAAGGAAAGCTATCCATAAAAATGGCATAAAGTATTCATAATAACGAGCAAAAATAGGAGTTTCATAGCCACTTTTTTCGAGCGTATCTATTTTTTTGTAGATTTCTTCCATATCTTCGGGATTATGTGCCTGAAAGAACTGGCCCCCCGTTTCTTGGGAGAATTTCACCAGTAGAGCCTCATTGAAATGGCCTGGTACTTTTTTCACTCCATAATAAGGATGAGTAAAGTAACCCCCTTTTTCTGAGCCTATTCCAATGGTATAGATCCGGATACCTAGTTTTTTAGCAAGATCGATACTAAATTGCGGATTACTATCTCCTGCAGATGGCTCCCCATCCGTTAAAACTATCATAATTTTGCTTTTTGCAGATGATTTTTTAAGTCGATTTGCTGCAATCAAAATAGCTCTTGAAAGAAGAGTTCCTTGCGCGCTCAATGTTTCTGTTGTCGTTTCATTGAGAATATTTTTTAATATTGGCTTATCAAGGGTTAAGGGACAACGTGTTACGGCGGCACCAGAGAAAATAACAAGCCCAATAGGATCGTTGCGACGTTTATCTATAAACTTAAGCGCTTCAGTACGCGCTACATCGATTCGGGGTCTTTGATCATGAAGATCGTCAAAAATCATCATGCTTCCTGAGGTATCTAATACGAGCATAATGTCTATTCCCTTAACAGGAATTTTTGTTCGTTCATCCGGCTTTGCAAAACGGGCCAGAGCACAGCATAAAGCAGCCAAAGTGCCAAGTCTTATAAGAAAAAGTGCCGTTTTCTTGGAGATGCCTTTAGGACTATTTCCTTGCAAGAGCGCGAGAGATGAAAAGCGATATACGGGATCTTTATAGTAAAACCAGCGCCAATAACTCACGAGAGCGAGTACTGGTAATCCCAAGTATAAGTAATAAGGATGCAGAATCATAAATAGGCGTCCTGTTGCTCTATAAACCAGTTTCGAACTCTTTGCATAAATTCTTTTTCGGTTTCGTCTTGTGTAATACTAAGCGGTTTCCCAATTATAGCAATTAAGGGATAGGAATGAACATAAAAACTTCCCGGAGGATATATTTTTCTATTATTTGGCATAAAAACGGGAATAACAGGTCTATTGGTTTTGCGTGCAATAATAGCAAATCCTTCGAAAAATTCGTGGACCTTGCCATCAATAAATCTTCCTCCTTCAGGGAACAGTATAAGATGTCGGTTTTTATCCTGAATAAACTTAAGAATCTTAATTAATGATCGTGCAGCTTTAATCGGATTTTTCCTATCTACTGCTACACACATCCGTGTAATAAAAAAGCCCAATATTGGAGTCGAAACATAGTATTCTAAAACTAACCACACATGAGAATTTCCTCCACATAATGATCCTACTAGAGGAATATCGAGGGTTGATTGATGATTAGGAATGAAAATTGCAGGACCGGTCGGGAGATTCTCTTTTCCAATAATGCGAACGGGACACAGAGTTGCCCGGCATGATAATTTAAAAAGAAGATCTAAAATAAAAAAGAATACCCTGTTGTCATAGCGGTATTTTTCAGGCAAACAGGCGATAAGAAATAGTGGCGGAATAAGAATCGTGCATAGTATACCTAGCAGCAGGTACGCGAGAACTGTTTTTAGCAATAAAAATATTTTCATAAAATCTATCTCTTTCAGTAAGAAGCATAAGGCTTGAATTTAAAACAAGGATTTTTTATTTCGGCACATGCTTTTTTGCAGATTTTTCGCTTTAGTTGTTGGGGGTACCTTTAGTATTCTGTCCTAGCGATTACACCTGAAATGCCTTTGTTTACAACCCTTTTTTACAAAAATAGCTCCTTTTTAGTATGCCATATTTTAATAAAAAGTGTAGAAGCATCCATTATACTTAACTGAACAGTCTTTGAGCTCTTGTATAGTTTTATTAGGAGGAATACTGTAGTAGTTACCAGTAAAAATAGTTACTAATAATTCCTTACGAGCGTTCGACATTAGCCATTTCATGTTTTTGCTATTTTTTTGCACTCACCGATTTTAGTAAGCTCTTATCTCTTTAGGTTTCTCATAAACTATGTTCTTCTTTCACCGGAAAAAATTCTGTTATGCACTATTCTCAAGGTCTCTAAATGCTCTAAAGGCGCCTATTTTCTGCATATTAGTTATAAATATATATAAAAATGCCCTTTGCATTATTCTGGTTTTCTCGATACACTTATTACTATATGCATTAAGTATTCTTAACTTTAGTGCATTGTTTTTTATTTATACATAAAGATAATTTTGGAAGAGAAAGAGATACACGATGATAAAAACAAGTTTTTTTGGAGCTCTTTTTTTGAGCATGAGTCTTAATGGTATGGATTTAGTAGTGCCTCACGCTCAGGTGGATGAAAAAATAAAAATTGAAGCTCTTGAAAAAGAACTCTATGCTTTAGTGCTTCACAAACATACAAATGGTATCAATAAAATAGTATATAGTCAGCAAGGAGATAAGATTCTCACCTGTTCTCAGGATGGTATGGCAATCGTATGGGATGCATCTCAGGGGAAAGTTCTCTGCACATTGGGATCAGAGTACTGTGATGGTATTATTTCAGCAGCTTTTGATAAAACGGGGAATCTGGTTTTAACAGTTTCACTAAGAGGACACGCTACTCTTTATAATCTTATTTCTGATGAGGTCGTTTCAATTGACCTTTTTGCACAACCTAGTTGGCAACGAAATTTTATCTGTTCAGCCGAATTTAATAAAAATGGTGATAAAATTGTTGCTGCTTATAAAGATGGCAGTATAAAATTGTGGGACATAAAGGAAGAATGGAACTTTCAGACTAAAAAGCCGCTATGTGTATTAAATCGCAAAGCAGATGATTTTCAAATGAGCGATCTAACCCAGACAGGATGGGCTAAGGGATCAAATAAAACTCCCATTAGCAGCGATTCTGTTAAAAAAAATCTTATGAAAACTAACGATATAAATGGTGAAAGAATTCGGCCTGTTAAGCCCCAATCTCTTTTCTCTGTTCTAACTTCTTACGCGTCTAATGTGGGGCACGAAGCAGAGACCATAGCTAAAAGTCCTTGTATTTCAGCATCTTTTAATGATGCCGGCGACAAAGTGGTGGCACTCTATCAAGGTGCTATGACCGCCGTTATATGGATGTTATCTCCGGATGAAATTGGTAACTTTATATATCTCTATAAACATTACGCGCCTCTCTGTTCTGCTGCTTTTAATAGGGATGGCACTCATATACTAACTACTTCAGAAGATGGGGAGGTGAAATTATGGGATTCGAGCACGGGATTATTGATAGGTATTCTCAGGAATGAAGGTAGTGAAAAACTAGTTAGTAAGGTAGCTAGTTATATCAAATTAAGTTATGCAAAATTTGACTCGAGAGGCAACAACATTATTACTCTCTCGCCTGATGGCATGGTTATAAGAATGTGGGATATTGCTACGGGAAAATGCTTAACTACGACAGAATGGGTTGCGCAGCCTCTAAGTTCTACCATCATTACAGGGGCTCATAACTTTATTGTTGCCGACTTCCCTCACTGTATTACAATACTGGATTTTTCAGCTTCTGAGAGTTTCGGAATCCCTAAAACTCATAAAAGTCCGTTATCGTGTGTAGATTTTAATCAAGCAGACTATGCTCTTGCTACAGTGTCCTCTTTTTTTGATGAAACAAAGGCGGTAATAATAAACGTTCCTTTATGCGTGTTATTAACAAGCCCTAATGAGGAAGTTGCTGATCTCTTTAATAATCTGAGCCAGGTAAGAAAAAATGTTTTAAACCTTAAAATTATAATTGAGGAGGGTTCTCAAGATTTTTTTATAGTGAATCAACTACCGCAATTGGTTAAAAACTATATAATTAATCGATTTGACATAGAGTTCTTTAAAGCTGAACCAGAAATGCCTGATTTTGAGATCATAAAAGAGGATAGCAATCCTGAGAGAGCCAACGACAAGAGCACTAAGAAGCTCGTAGAAAGTTCAGATAGTGAAAATGATTCTCTTGATAAAAACACAGATGAACTACCCTGTTGCATCCAATAACGTTGAAGACTTATATGAAAAATATTTTAGCTATCACTATACTGCTGTTAGGATCTTCTTACATCTTTGGCATGGATTCTAAATCATTAGTAGCTCAAGAGAATTTTGAGATACGGCTTTATCCTGTCGATTCGAAGTGCCCTTTTCAAGTAACTTATAGTACATCAGATCAAAAACTGACGTTATGGGATATTAAAACAGGGAAAGTTATTAAAAAATTAGGAAGAATTTCAGCCGTGAATGGTAAAAAATTACAGGCTATTAAAATTGTAGAGATAGAGTTTGATTTACAAGAAAAAGATGTAATGGGACCTCAACGGTTTAAGAGGTCTTCAATCGACCTTTCGAAAGTTGATGATCTCTCTCTAGATAAAGATACGAATGAACTACCCTGTTGCATCCAATAACGTTGAAGGAAAACTAATATGAAAAATATTTTAGCACTCACTATATTGCTGTTAGGATCTTCTTACATCCTTGGCATGGATTCTGAATCTTTAGTAACTCAAGAGAATTCCGAGACAGGGCTTTATGCTGTGGCGTCGAATTTCTCATTTAAAGTAACTTATAATACAAGGGATAATATGGTCAGTTTATATAATATTAAAACAGGAATCTTTATCAAGAACATTGGAAAAATCGGAAAAATTAATGGTGAAAGAGTTAAGGCTATTACATTAGAAGGAAGGGAACTTCGATTTTTTACTTCTAATAGTGAAGGTAAAAGTACTATGCATTCTTGGATTTTAACGAAAGACATTGAATGCGATAATAATGACCTACCTAATAAAGAACCAAAAAATAACGACTTACAGAATCTACAAAATGAAGATTGCTCTCTTGATAAAGATACGGATGAGCTAGACTGTTCAATACAATAGAACTCCTAGGAAACAACCTGAAATACAGAGTCTTCCTGAATGTTGCATGCGAAATACCATGAGAATGAATATGGCAAGCAGTTCTTACAGGTTTTTGCTTGCTGATAATTGAAAAAAAAAGTAGGCTTGCTCTGTTATACTGAACATCTACCTATTTATTCGTCAGACAAGTAAATTTTAAGATGAAGCAGTACCGATGAGTAACATTACTACTACTACAGAAAAGGTTTCTAGGATAGCTTTTACGAAGGTTTGTATGCTAAAGATGTCTCAACTGAAAAATATTGTTATTCAAGGAGAATCCGAAACTGTCGAATTTAAAAAATCGACGGCTCAACTGTCAATAGCAATGCATACGGTAAGCGCGTTTTTGAATAGTGAAACTGGTGGCATACTTCTTATTGGAGTAACAGATGATAAGAAAATTCTAGGACAGGTAGTTTCTGATGGAACACGAAGAGAGATAGCCGTAGAGCTAAGCAAAATTGAGCCACAAGCAAATATCTCTGTTGAGTATATAGCAGTGACTAACGATCGTTACGTTATTGCTCTTATGGTGAAAGCGGGAATAAAGGCTCCTTATATTTACGATGGCCGTGCCTTTATTCGAAGTCAATCTACCACCAGTAAAATGTCCCAAGAAAAATATGAACAGCTGTTACAAGGAAGACGCTTAACCTCTGTCGCGTGGGAGAGCTTAGCTACGAATACGTGCACCAGTAATGATTTGGATAAAAAACGTATTCAGCAAGTTGTAAATATGGCTGTTTCTGAAAGAAGATTAACAGACAGTGCTACACAGGCACGAGTCAACGAAGTATTAAAAAAATTTAATCTATTAGTTGGTGATCGCCTTACTAATGCGGCGGTAATTCTATTTTGTAAAAATGTAGAAAAACAGTTTATTCAATCTGTGGTAAGACTCGCGCGTTTTCGTGGGCTGAATAAAACTGAATTTATAGATAATAAAATTATGAGAGGCAATCTGTTTGACCTCTTTGAAGGGACACTGTCTTTTTTAGAGAGCTATTTACCCGTAGCGGGAAAAATTGAAGAAGGAAATCCCCTCCGGATTGATACCCCTGCAATACCTTTAAAAGCTTTAAGAGAGGCTCTCATTAATGCTTTTTGCCATCGTGATTATACGCTCCATGGAGGATCCATCGATATAGCTATTTATGATGATCGTGTTGAAATTAGTAATACCGGGCCATTACTTCCCGACATAAAATTAAGTGAGCTTTCCAAAAAACATCAGTCATTTACACGAAACCCGCTTATCGCCAGTGTATTGTTCACCTGTCGTATGATTGAGCAGTGGGGTCGAGGAACACTCGATATGATTGAGCTTTGTAAAAAATCGAATAATCCCTCTCCAAAGTTCGAAGAAACTGCCGGAGGATTTTCTGTACTTTTTCCTTTGAGAGAGCCCTTATCTCGCGTCAGTTCAACAGCTGCTTCTCCTATAGGTTTAACAAGTAGACAACAAGAAATTATGAACTTGCTAAAGGACCATCCCCTCAGCAGAAAACAGGTTTCAGAAAAGATGAAAAACCCGCCTGGAGATAGGGTTCTTCAAAAAGAGCTTCTAAAGCTAAAAACTCTTATGCTTATAGGTACCGTAGGCAGCGGCAAATCGGTGCAATGGCTAATTAAATCATAGGATCGGTTCGTGAAAGTTCGCGAATGTTCGTGAATGTTCGTCAATAGATAAAAACTATTATTTGTGATAAAGTTTGCACAATTACTGTTTGCTTTACCAAGCTCGAGTAAAAGAGACTAACCGGTGGAAAGCTTAATGGAAAAATCGATTTTTTTTAATAATCTCCTGAGCCTACTAGGTATAATTTCATCTTTATAATCACACTACTTCTCTATGTATGATAAACTTTTTTTCGAGTTTATTGATATGAACGCTTGACTACAAAATTAGTATAAAAAAGGATTTTCAACCGTTGAAACCTTCGTTATGGAGTATTGAACTATCATGTGTAATGGTAGTATACTTATAAGAATTGATATGTCTTTTAATGGAAAGTACACCTATGAGGGAATTAAAAAAACTGTCTCTGGAAGAGGCATTGTGGTTTGGTTTAAAATCCTACGCGTATAACTTTGAACTATTTTTAGCTCTTGTAGTACTAGCATCTTTTGTTTTTTTTATGCTTGTAGGAGGATATGCTCTTCTTTTCTCATTTCCCCATTACACACCAGCTTTCTTACTAAAAAATCCTTTATCCTCATACGTGCCTTGGTCTTTGCTTAGTCCCTTATATGTATGTATGGTTCTTTGTGTTTTTGTAGTAACAGAATATTTTTTCTATCGGTTAATAAAACTTAGTATGAGTATTTACGAAGGGCATACGCCTTCCTTTGGATCATTATTTACGCGGTCACCCCACTTTGGTCAGTTTTTTTTGGCTCGGATACTCTTTTATAGCAAATCTGTAGTAAGATTTATGTTACTTATTATTCCAGGAATACGATACGCCGTTTTACACTATTTTACGGGTTACAGTATTACTCATTTCTTTGCACATTCTATAAAGGATGATGCCATAATAAGTAAAATTCTCGTTTCTGGCAGTAGCCACGATGTATATCCTCTTTTTCTTATAAACTTTATGCTCTTTCTTCTTTTTTTGGGTGCTTGTATGGTGCTTAATCATCCCATTTTTGTTCTTTTTTTTGGTTGTGTCTACTTCCTAATACAGCCACTCATGACTTTGATAAACGTGTATACTTATAGCACATTAATGGCTTTTTATAGATCTCATTGAATCAGTATCAACCAATGGAGAGATTTTTACTAAATGTAACATGATTTTTTAGTGCGAAAGTCATATTTTCAGACTCCGAGTAACATGACAGTACCTGATTGTTTTTATGTGCTAATAACTTAATCAGCATTTTTTTGTCCCTATTTTTTTCTTAAGGAGACTGTACAAAAACAGTTGAATTAATCACCCTGTTTATATTCTGCAACTAATTGACTAATAATTCCATATGATGTGTTCTTTTTTAAGCAATCGCTAGAGGACTCTGCAGCGCAGGTGATTAATGCTTTCCATAATGTCCAACCCTGCCCACGTTCCCACGTTTCTTTATCGAGAGAAAGAGCACCTCTAAATGCTTTTCTGCTCTCTCCTTTAAACAAAGTCCAGGCTATAGACAGATCACACGCGGGATCACCTACTGCTAAACAACCAAAATCTATGAGAGCATTAAGTTGTCCCTTGTGCACCAGTAAATTATTAGCACTTACGTCTCCATGGACCCAGACGGGTGAACGTTTCCATGTTGAAGAAAGTGCCCTATTCCATATCGCTACTACAGCATCCGTATCTATTTTCCCCTGGAGAGCTTTTACTGCTTGTCTGACTTCACTATCATATGTGGCAAGAGAACCGCCTCGATAGAAGTTGTGTGTACCTGCAATGGGCCCGCCTACTGCATCTATATGTTGTAATGCACGTAAAAAATCTGCAAGCATACTAGCAAAATTGCACAGATTAGTGATTCGCTCGATCGATGCAGTTTCTCCTTCAATCCATCGATAAATCGACCAATGCCATGGATACTCTTTAGTCGGGTTACCCAACGCTAGAGGCTCAGGAATAAAAAGAGGAAGAAATGGAGCTAGTTGAGGTAACCAACGATGTTCTTTTTCTACTTGGGGTGAATACTCAGCAGCGCTTGGTAACCTCACTGTCATATCTTTACCCAAATGAAAAGTTCTATTATCCCAGCCGCCCTGTTTAACCGGTTCGATGGGAAGAGTTGCCCATTGCGGAAATTGCCCGGTAATTAACTGGCGTACCAGAGAAACATCGATAATGATTCTGTTAGTAGAAGGCATCTTATTCTTTGTTTAATGCTATTTTAGCAGTGTCCTAAAGAAAATAAAAAGTACAAAGTGCTCTTGAGTGTACCATTCTTTTATACTTTAATCCCCTTTTCTTGAAGAAAACAAAGTGCAATTATTTTTGATATATAATCCAGTTACCCCGATTGAGAAGATTTTTTTGTTCTCCTTAGATCAGCCGTTATTTTTATAAATTCCTGTCCTTAGCCACTAAAGAGCAAATTTTAAGAACCATAAAAATGACTTAGTGCTTTAGTATTGGAAAATTTTATCAAAGACAGGTTTTCTTTTTATGAGATGAAATCGAAAAATATAAAAAAATGAGGTTTCTGCAGTAGAGAGAATATAGTTAAATTACAGTGAATGAGGTATCAAAAGAACTAAAAGAGGCCGTTGACACTATTTTAAAAATTTATTATATTTTTATCAAAATGAATAATATTTTTTAAGAGGGTACTACCATGACATTACTACAATCTAAAAAAATATCAGTCATTACAGCGTATACTGAAGCATTTCGAGCATATCTATCTCAGGCGCAGTTTTTTATACCCTTTTCTTTGATAGCAGTTTTAATAAAATATGTAGAGACTTATTTTATTCCTTATACCTATGAAACCTATACTAGTATAACAGTGCCTTTCCTCTCTTTCTCACTTCCCTTTTCTGCAGGAAATTTACTGTGGTTTGTAACCATTTTCCCTCTAACTGCTCTATGCTTTTACCAATTACTGAGATGTGGCGACGATGCTTTGAAAGGAAAGCGTTTTTCATTTCAAGCTCTTTTTAATTTTTCATCACATTCATTTTTGCTGTTTTTTCTTTCTCAAATTATATGGGCACTTCTATTAAACCTTTTAATGTATATACCCCATCTTCTATTCATAGCTTTTGAACAGATTATGAATGTAATGAAATTTAAAATGTTGTTCTATGCTTCACAGATGGTATCATTGGCAAGTGCTATTGTTCATGCTCCCTTTATGTTTGTTTTCTTAATTTCATTAGTACTGGTGGTAGTATTACTGGCTGTAGCATTTTATAGTGTTAACAGCTTTTTTGTGGGATATAGTATAGCTCTTTCCTTTACCGATTCTCTTAAAAAAGACGCATCATATAGCTATGAATGTGCTACAGGAAATAGATGGCGTATACTGTTTTTGAATGCCCCTCTCTTTTTCATTGTTATGGTTTTGAAACTGCTCTCATGGTATTTTGTTGATATTTCACTTTTACAAGATTTTTTTGCACCCTTCTTCGTTTTAATAAATATACACGCTTTTAGGCAGTTGATGAGCCCTCCTGAAGAACATGAAACAATAATAGATCTATAATAAAATAACTAACCCAGTTTTAACGAGCCCTCCCTATTAAATTTCGTAGGAATTAGTTGTTGAGAATTCTTGTATGCTTTTAACAGCAAAATTTTTTATAAATGATTATCTTTTTAAAGAAGGTGTGAAACTCTTATTCTAATAAATACCCTATTGTATTGACATAGATTTCTACAAAGATCTATACTTTTCTCTCTATCGCTACACCTTTAAATAAGTAAATCCATGAACTTTATCCGCTATCGAAAAATATCATTTCTTAAGGCTTTCAAAGAGGGACTCTATGCCTATAGAAATTATATTAGCTTTTTTATACTACTTTCATTAATACCGCTTTTAATTTCTTTATGCGAACTCTATTTTTTTCCTTTTGCATTTTGGGAGTATATTGATGTAGCTCTAGAAAAGGCCGATTTTTTAACAACTACTCCCTTTTTAACAGAACTACTGTGGTTTATTACTATTTTTCCCTTAACTGAATTTTACTTTTATCAGTTGTTAAAATTTAGTCTATCTATTTATGAGGGAAAGAATCCTTCTTGGAAAACCCTTACTGCCTTCTCAACCCCCTCCTTTCTTCGCTTTTTTATGGCACGTATTATTTTTTTAATTAAATTCAATCTTTGGCTTAGTGTGCCTCGTCTTTCCATACTAGTGGGAAAACTAATGGGCGTAACTAATATATATCTTCTTGTTTTTTTTGGATTCGCTCTTCTAGCTATTCTAGAAGCCGGTTTTTCCTTGATTAATAACTTTTTTATCGGATATAGTAT
>JACDFK010000116.1 GCA_013815795.1 Candidatus Babelota bacterium
CTTCAGAAGTTCCTTCAATAGATTTAGAAAATTGCTTGGTAACAACCGAATCATCAATAACAAAGAACCCGTCTTGTGAAAAGGGCTTAATGTAAATAAAAAGCGCTGTGGTGAAAAAGATACATATGGCCTTTGCTTTTTGAGAAACCGATAAATGCTACAGCCAGTCATATTAAGAGTTTAAGCAATAGAAGGAATTGTCTTTCTTTGTGGCGTTAAAATAACGCCGCAAGCAAAATTCAAAATAAAATTAGTATAAAATTTCTTAGAATTGTTTATAATTGAATGGAGCATAGGGGATCCTTTTTTGAGAGTCAGTTTTCTTAATTGGATCTCATATGCTCTTATTTGTCAATACTAATTTTCTCTTTGGAACATCATCAACTGCTTTCAGATTAGAGTTTTGAGCAATTAAGTGCTCGATAAAGCTCTATTTTCAACTATTTAGACGTAAAAACACTTCTTTTAAAATAAAGGAATAGCGACCTGATCAGATCTTTAATAAGTGTTGCTCAAGTCCTGTATCTGATCTGACCCGATCGCATATAATATCTTTAAATGTTTTAAATCCAGATACATGGAAATGCACCATTATTGTCATAACTTCAAGTAACGATCAACTCATTGTTCTCATCCGTATGTGTTTTCCAGAACTCAGAGTGCTCTTTCCAACGCATTATTCGAATGACTTGCACTATTCATCGAGATAATAGAAACTTGTAGTTAAGTCCATTATGCAACCCTTTTTTTGACGTTGAATATTAAAAAAAGATTAGATCTCTTGCATAACCTATTTTAAGTAGTAAAATAGTAAAAAGGTTAAGGAGGTTTTACCATGAGATACGATTCATTAAAAGAGTTAAAAAAAGAAGAATTTCGTCGCTTGACAGGAGTTAGGCCTGATACGTTTGAAAAAATAGTGAACATTTTGAAAGAAGCTGAAGCACAAAAGAAATCTTTAGGTGGCAAACCAAATAATTTAGAGATAGAAGATAGGTTATTGATGGCTCTTGAATATCTGCGAGAATATCGTACCTATTTTCATGTTGCTAAGTCTTATGGCATCTCAGAAAGCGCCTGCTATAGAAATATTAAGTGGATAGAAGAGGTAGTAGTTAAGCATCCAGATTTTGCATTGCCTGGGAAAAAAGCCTTATTAAAGAGTGAAAACAACTACGAAGTTATTCTTATTGATGTAGCAGAAAGTCCTATTGAGAGACCAAAAAAAAACAAAGGCACTATTATTCAGGAAAAAAGAAAAGACACACGCTGAAAACTCAAGTTGTCGTAAATAAAGCAACCGGCGCTGTACTATGCACAGCCTTTGTAAATGGAAAATGTCATGACTTCAAGTTATTTAAAGAATCAAAAGTTCATATACTTCCTTCAATAAAAGTAATAACGGATTCAGGGTATCAAGGAATTCAAAAAATTCATACTAACTCTCAATTGCCAAAGAAAAAAAGTAAAAAAAAGCCTCTTACAAAGGAAGATAAGAAAAACAACCAAAAAATATCAAGTGAAAGAGTGCTCAACGAAAATGTTATTGGAAAATTGAAACATTTCAAAATTATAGCTGATAGATACCCAAATAGAAGAAACCGATTTAACTTGAGATTTAATTTAATTGCTGGATTGTATAACTGGGAGTTGAAAAATTAAAGTTATGCAAGAGATCTATTAGCACAATGGACTTTTTTTGTAGATTTCTTATATCGAGCTCACGTTAAACTATCAATAAAAATTGAAGTGTGGTTTTCTTTGTCATTCATAAGGATGTGAGAAAAAGGGAGAATTTGTATAACAGTTGGGTTAGAGATGTATTAGAGAGGGGTAGCATCTATTTAAAAAATTCAAAAATAAGAGATTACTGCAAAGAAGGTCGGTTGAGGAGAAATTTCGCTTATTTTCGTAATGCATAGTGACAAAAGCAAAAACGGTGTAAGCGAGAGAGATTACATTATCAAATAATGCTGCAATCTCTCTCGTAAACTGCCTATAGATCACAGCTGAATAAACACAGATTTCTCTTGTTAGAGATGAGCATCTATTATTTGATAAGAAGGTCGTTGTCTTTGTTGCCCCACCATGAGCCCGCAAAGCAATGTACGGCAAAACTTTCAGGTTTTGTGAGCGATTTTATTCCTTCAATGCCTGTATATTTAAATCTTTTAAAACCTTCAACTCTGTCTCTAATATTAATAGAGTAAAAGAAGCTTGAGGGGAAAACGATAAGATGGAGTGATGGATCCTCAATAAATTTCATTAAAGATCTTTGGAAATGACCGGGCCCTACCCTAAAAACAATATTATTAACTTCTGTTCGATCGTATGCAGACCAATAGTCCTTAACAGTTAAGATGCAGTCTTCTAATATGGGATGACTAGGAATTGAACCTATAATGGCATTAGAAACATTGCCCATACAATCTAATGGTTCGGTTCCCGCCCAGAGATCGTATTGGCTAAGTATATCTAAAGGCTTCATACAGATAAAATCGACGTCAATATAGACGCCTCCATATCTATATAGAAGCTCATAACGCAAAATATCTGCTTTTTCACCATAATTATCTGATAAATCATAAAAATGCTGATTGTATAGCTGTAAACTAGGAATATCGGCATCTGTCCATAATTTATATTCCCAATCTGGATGGTGTTTTTTTATGCTTTTCTGTGATTCTTCAAAAATTGCAGGCGGTCTATGTGGGCCCACCCAAATTTGATGTATTGTTTTTGGTATTTTTTGTTCTCCTTGAACAGGTTTTTGGGAGAATTCATTCCTGTTATATAATCTTTCTAAAATAGTGAGTCTATTAAAGGAATCTCGAGCGATATGATTATCAGCAAAAAAATGTAACTGTTTTACCGAAATATTTTTTTCTAAATGCCATCCCATTGAATCGAAGAAATCTATTTTACTATAAATATTTGAGGCTAATCCGAATAATAGAAGAGAAAATACTCGTATAGTATGTCTTTGCATGGAAACTCCTTTTTTAATATTAGTATATTTTATCGTCATATATTAATAAAATTAATTTTATTAATATATTTTTTAGGTTGAAAACGAAAAGTATCCTATAAACTTTTAAGTTAGTAGAACTCTTAGAGACCGTTATTTTTTTAAATACTTCAATACAACGTAATTTTAGAGTGTTTGATTTGTAAAATTAGATCTTCAAGCATTGTTATTTTAGCAAAATTGAGTAATTTTTCTTTAATACATATCCTTTTTTTAGGTATTTATAAATAACTTAGAAAATATCGCCTTTGCTAATTACTAAGATAATTTCATTTTAACCTTTTTACTAAAATTTAATCAATAGTTTTGAAAAAATATTACAATTAGGGATAGAATTTGACCAATGTTCTTTGAAACCAATCTTTATAATAGAGAGAATTTAGGTCAGTTTTTAGTAAAATGGTTTATTATAGCAAATGAGTTATAAATAAAGATCGTTCTATGGTAAACTATAGTCCTAACAAGGAGGGATTGCTATGGCTATAGCGTACAGTGAAGATCTAAGAAAACGTGCAGTGGCTCCTG
>JACDFK010000117.1 GCA_013815795.1 Candidatus Babelota bacterium
TGCAAGTACCGTGCTTTCAAGAAAACTGGTAGAACTGGGCCTTTATCCAGCTATCGATCCTCTTGAATCAAATTCCAAAAGTCTCGATCCTGCTATAGTCGGGCAAAAACATTATACCATTGCTCGCAAAGTCCAATCTATTTTACAGCGCTATAAAGAACTTCAAGATATAATAGCAATATTAGGAATCGAGGAGCTTTCCGATGAAGATAAGCAGCTGGTGAAACGAGCAAAACGCATTCAAAAATTCCTCACACAACCTCTCTTTTCAGCTGAATTCTCTAGTGGTGTTCCCGGAACTTATGTTCCAAAAGATAAAACTGTAGCTGATTTTGAGCGTATATTGAGTGGTGAGTGTGATAGTATTCCAGAACAGGCATTTTATATGGTAGGAACACTTGAAGAAGCTTTCGCTAAAGCGGAAAAACAGTAAAGGCGTGAACTACTAATGGAATTTAAACTTATCGGTCCGACAAGCTCACGAATAATGAATATTAATTGGCTTGAAGCACAAACCGCTTCAGGTAGTTTTGTAGTAAAAAGTGGACATGCTCCTCTTATTGCAATGCTTGCACCTAATAAGGAGCTAACCGTTGAACTCCATGATGGATCAACCACCATTATAACAATTGTTAATGGTATTTTAGAAGTAACACGGACCAGTATAACGCTTCTTTTAACTCATGAGTAACTTGTTAGGAACTATTGTCGGTGGATCACTTACTGAAGGTCTTACCATGCGTATTGGGCCTCAAACCAATTTAGAGCAACTTAAAACAGGTAAATTCGTATCGATACAGGGTGAAAGTCAACGTTTTTTTTGCTTACTAACCAATTTAACACTAGAAGTAACTCATTCTGATATTCTCCTTTTTCCACCAGGACACCACGAACATCTTCTTAAAAAAGCGTTGCGCTCAAAAGACATTTATGCAACAGCACAGCTAAGACCTATGCTCGTTCTTACCAATGAAGGAAAACCATCACCTGTAAAAACGATACCCCCACACTTTGCCCCTGTTCATGATGCAACGAAAAAAGATATCGCTCTTATTTTCGGCAACGAACAGGATGCAACAAAACGCTATTTTTCTATAGGGGCCCCACTCGATATGGATGCGGCAGTCTGTATTGATCTTGATAAACTTACCGAGCGAAGTAACGGCATTTTTGGCAAAACAGGTACGGGTAAAACTTTTTTAACGCGTCTTGTACTATCAGGGCTTATCCATCATGATAAAGCAGTAAATATTATATTCGATATGCATAGCGAATACGGCTTACAAGCACGCAAAGAAGGATCTCATGGATCATTCGTTAAAGGGCTTAAAACTCTCTTTCCCGATAAAGTGGCAATATTTTCTCTTGATCCTGAATCAACACGACGACGGGGAGGAATGCCTGACGTAGAACTCTCACTTTCTTATAGTTCCATTGCGGTAGAAGACATTATTTCATTAGATACTGAGCTTAATCTTAATGAAACAGCCTATGAAGCGGCCTATCTGATAGCAGCCAAATATAAAAAAAGATGGCTCGAAGTCTTCCTCTCTCAAGGAGATACATTAAAAGAGTTTGCTCAAGAAATCGGAGCTCATCCAGAATCGATTGCTGCTCTTTACCGAAAACTAAAGACAATCGAACGATTTCCTTTTTTACAAAAAAATGCTCCTTCCACTGAGGATGTTATCGAAAAAATGATGGAATATATACAAAGAGGAATCTCAATCATTATCGAATTTGGAAATTTCACTTCAACTTTTTGCTATCTGTTGATTGCAAACATTATCACTCGTCGAATTCACTCTCTGTATATTAAAAAAACGGAGCAGTTTCTGGGAAGCCAACGTGCAGGAGATGAACCAAAAAAACTTATGATAACAATAGAAGAGGCACATAAGTTTCTTAACGCTCAAGCAGCGCGTCAGACAATCTTTGGAACTATCGCACGTGAAATGCGTAAATACTATGTTTCACTTCTGGTCGTAGATCAAAGGCCATCTGGAATCGATTCAGAAATTCTCTCACAAATTGGAACGAAGATCGTTGCTCAACTGAACGATGAAAAGGATATTAATGCTGTCTTAACTGGTGTAAATAATGCGGCTCAATTTCGAACAGTCTTAGCAGGCCTCGAAACAAAAAAACAGGTCATTCTCTTAGGCCATGCAATCGCTATGCCTATAGTAATTCAGACGCGCGAATATGATGAAGCTTTTTATACCGCAGTTATGCATCCCTTTAGCGTGCGATCTATTGACCAGCTCATACAGGACCTTTTTTAGTAAATCGCTCGCATATGCCATTTCAAAAGAATCTCAATAGAGGGTTATTAGACACTCTATTTTTCAATAAACTTCTTAACACTAGTTCATAATAACGGGTACATTACAGCTCATCTACTCTAGTGATTACAGCCACATAAGGGAACCTTCCCCATTTTCTGTTAGACGGCATTCCTGACAAAAACTTTTAGTCTTTTTTTCTTGGTAGTATCTTTATGAAAAAGAGTATACGACAATAAAACTAACTGTTTCCCTTGTGATGTGTGTAAAATTAGAGATGAAAGTACATAACCAGCTTCTCGTACTCTAAAAGAAAATTCCCTTAAGATATGCTTCTCTCTTATATTGTGACGAAAAGGGTTTTACCCTACTACACTATAAAAAAATGACTAACCACGCCGGATAAGAATGCAGAAGAATGCAAAGGCGGTCTCTAGTAAAAATAGCTAGAGACCGCCTTTGTACACTACTTTTCTGCTTAACTCTTCTTACCAATCATAACGGTGGTTATTGCGGTGAATGTTTGCATTATTTAAATATATCAATAAACGGATATACCCATAAAAACTTAAACCTATAATTCCTAAGCTCGTAATCGCCTTTACACCCGTTATTATAGGACTAAGAGTTTCGTAAGCATCTTCCATATAGGAGGTATAAATAGACGGCCACTTTGATGGAAAGGTTATATCTTTAAAATCTTGAGGAAGACCTTTACAAAATCGTGTAGCCAAGCTTTCTAAAACAGTTACTAAGCCACTAGAAAAAGGTCTTCCAAATAGATAGTAGTTCAAAGGTTGATTATCAGAAAAGAGGTAAAGAGCCCTTCCCGCAGCTGTTTGTACCAATGAAAACAACGCTACAGAGTCAGAGGCAGAGCTCGTAGTAGGGCATAGAAAATGAATAACAACTTTTTCCTTAGTAGTATCAGAAAGAAGGTGTTCTATTTTCATCAAACAGTCAGCCATTTGAGCCTCTTTTGCTTGATTAATAATCTTTACGCTCTCTTGAGCAGATACTCCCTTACCGAGATCTCGTTTATAGGGTACCGATGTAAGATTTCCAAAACCGTCTACACAAAAAACAGAGAGTCCCAAATGCTCGCGCGCTATTTTTGGTATCGTATTGAGCATAATACCCAAGTCTCTGTAGTTAATCTTTTGTGACTGAAGATATTCAGTAAACTTGGTAAGATCACTATACTTATGGGGAATACCACATGATTCCTCTACATTGCACGCATCAAATAG
>JACDFK010000051.1 GCA_013815795.1 Candidatus Babelota bacterium
CTTCAGGCTTTGAGTCGATAGCCATCTTTACCATAGCGGCAGCTTCATCGATTAAATCGATTGCTTTGTCTGGTAAAAAACGGTCGGGAATGTATTTAGAGGAGAGTTGTACTGCATCAACTAAGGCCTGATCTTTAATTCTAATACCATGATGAAGTTCATATTTCTCTTTAAGGCCTCGTAAAATAGAAAGAGCATCTTCTACAGAAGGTTCCTGCACCATGACTTTTTGAAAGCGTCTTTCAAGAGCAGCATCCTTTTCTATATATTTTTTGTACTCGGCTATCGTAGTGGCGCCGATGCAATGAAGAGTCCCTCGAGCAAGAGCCGGTTTTAAGAGGTTAGAAGCGTCCATTCCGCCTCCCGTTGATCCTGCTCCTACGAGCATATGGAGTTCATCGATAAAAAGAATGCAAGTATCCTGTCCTTCTTCTATCTCTTTAAGCACCCCTTTTAAACGCTCTTCAAATTCACCTTGATATTTAGCTCCCGCTATGAGAAGTCCTAAATCTAACGCATAAATAGTAGTGTTTTTTAAGCTTTCAGGGACGTCATTATTAACTATTCTCAGTGCTATACCTTCAACAATCGCTGTTTTGCCCACACCGGGCTGGCCAATTAAGACCGGATTGTTTTTAGTACGTCGAGAAAGAATTTGAATGACGCGTCGTATTTCATCATGCCTTCCAATAACAGGATCGAGTTTCCCCTTGCGAGCCTGTTCTGTAAGGTTTTGACAATACTTTTCTAAGAGCTGGTAGGTTTGTTCAGCATTTTTTTCTTGCACAGTCTTGCCTTTTCGAGTTGTTTTCATAAGATCAAGAATCGATTGACCTGTTACACCCTTGCGCTTGCAATAATCGGTAATAGAAGAGGGTATATAACGTGATTGCACCCATTGAAGAATAAAATGTTCCAGCCCTACAAATGTATCATTAAGCGTGGTTGCTTCTTTCTGGCATTCTTTTAAAAAATCTTCAAGAGTATAGTCGGAGCTGAGGCTGCCTCCGTGAACAGTGGGTAGCTTTTCTAACTCTTGAGAGACAAGCCCTTTAAATTCGGGCATCGAAAGTGCAAGAGCATTAAAAAATGAAAGGCAAAAAGAGTTTTCAAGCCCGGCGGCTAACGTATGAAGAGGCAGAAGTGTTGGATTTTTTAGTTCCTGCGCTCGATTAATGCTTTTTGTAATAAGTTCTTGTGCTGATGTCGTAAAAATTTCTGGATTCATCTTTGTCCTCCTTTATAACTTCTTTATTAGTATACATAAGGGGTATAGTGTTGAAAAGAGAAGTCTCTTTTTATACAGTACGATCACTGTTAATGCGTAAAACGCTTTGCGCGGAGTGTTTTGTGATATGATACTGCAAAATGATGTGCATAGTCACGTAATGAAATAAGGAGTTGTCCTACAGCGCTATGGCCTGTTATGCGGATACCTTCAGGATGTACAGGAGTATACAGAGTCTCTTCTCTTTTTGCGAGGCTTAAACAGGGGACATGTGGAAAAAGATCGCGTATCGCATTTAGCTGTCCTTTACCGCCATCTATGAGCATAATATCGGGAAGATCTTCTGGATTTCGGTAGCGCCTTTTTACTATCTCTTGGAGAGCTGCATAGTCGTTTTGCTCAACTATTGAGGTAATTTTGAAGCGCCGAAATTTGTTTTTATCCGGTATTCCATGGGTAAATCTCACACATGAGCCAACTAATGAACTGCTTTGAAAATGAGAGATATCAAAACAGTCGATCGACTTGAGAGCGTTAGGTAACTCCAAGAGATCTTGGAGTTGTTGCAAAGCTTCCATTGGTCGCTCTACTTTGTAAGCAATATGAGTGGTCATCACTGAAATATCTTTTGCGTACTTAGTTTCAGTAAATCCTGTTTTTAACGTAGCAAAAATAGTGTCTAAATCGCCTAAATACTTCGATAAATTTTTTGATATTTCAAATTCAAGGGCTAGATTATGCTTTTTTATCTGATCTTTCAACATAGTTTCGCATGCTTTAAAGTTGCCTTCAAGGAGGCGTTGAGCCAGTTGAAGACGTAGCATATACTCTTCTTTGTTAAATCCTTTGAGGCAGTTTCCCGCGCAGCGATTCATATGATATTCTAAACACCCTTGATCTATCTTTGCAGAACAGACCTTCAAACGTAATGTTCTTTCTAAAAAGCCGCATACTGATCGAGCTTTGTATTTTTGCAAAAATGGGCCAAAATAGACCCCTTTTTCTTTTTTTACACGTACCGTTTTGAGTTGAGGAAACTCTTCTTGCGTAATTATAATATAGATAAAAGGGTTGCCGTTTTTAAGAAGAACATTATATTTTGGCTTATAAGTCTTTATCAGCTGAGCTTCAAGAAGAAGAGCTTCTATCTCGTTTTTAGTTAAAATATGTTCGATACTTGCATGCTCTCTAATGAGCTCTTGTACTTTCCAATCTTCATTCTGGCGGTTAAAATAAAAAGAAACTCGTTGGCGAAGATTTTTAGCCTTGCCTATATAAATGATTCCGCCGTCTCTATCTTTAAAAACGTAGATTCCTGAAAGTGTTGGCAAAGCTTTCACTGTTGGTGGTGTCATTTTATACCTCGGTGTCATGGTGTACCTAAGATAAAAACCCTTATTTATGATATAGTATATCATAAGAATGGCCAGTAGTATATTAATTTCTATAATATCAGAAATTGGTAAATTTTTTTTAAATTGATATAATTATACATGTGAATTAAGAGTTTTTGGTAGTTTTTTGGAGGTGTTCATGAATTCTTTTGGCAAAGTGGCATCACTTATAGGTGTTATTCTCATAGTATCGGCAGGCGGATGGAAATTTAATAACTATATGTATACGACCTCTACCCCTACGTGTCAACTATCGGGAATTGAACCGGGGGGGACCTATGGACAGGCTATAGTAGGTAAAGTACGAGGACAGGATGATTATAAAGTAGCTCGTCTTATACTCTCTATTGATGGGGAGCCTCTTTCTACTTTTAAAATTGGGAAAAGTTCATTTGAACATCCTTTTAGTCTTTCTTTAGAGAATCTCTCTCAAGGAAAGCATATATTTACTGCTGAGGTAGAAACTGGCGGACATATTACTCGTAAAGTATGCCAGAAAGTAGAATTTTATGTTGATAAGAACCCCGTTCAACTTGCATTTGTAAAAAATGGAGTCGATGCTAAAGTGTATCAAGGAAAGACTTTCCACCTTCAGTTTCAAGCAAATAAAGAGTTAAAAAGTGCAGTAGTGAAACTATTTTCAAAAGAGTATCCTTGTTTTCTTGAGTCGAATCGTTCACTGGTCTATGAGTGTTATATTCCTATTGAATGTGAAGAGGTCCCTCATGAGTATGCTTTAACCGTTGAAGCGATGGATCGTGTAGGAAATAAAGCTTCTTTAGAAACAACGGTACGCGTACTCTCCTTTCCTTTTAGAAAACAGTCTTTGACTATCCCGGCAGATAAAATAAAAGCAGAAGATGAAAAAGGGCTCTCTGAAAAAGATCTTGAAACAGATATTGAGGCGTTACTTAAAAAGTCTCCTCGCCAAAAACTATGGCACGGACCTTTCATTACTCCTATCGAAATTAAGGATCAAAAGCAGATAACAACCGACTATGGAGTTATCAGAACAACGCAACAGCGCGGCGTGTGCCAACACAAAGCTCTTGATATGTATACCACACCTAAAAGTGTTATATGGGCTCCCCAGGATGGTATTATTGCTCTTAAAAATCGTTTTGCCCATAGTGGCAATACGGTAATTATAGATCATGGATGGGGTGTCTTTACGTTGCTTTTCCATTTAGATACTTTTGCTCCTCTTGAAGTAGGGGAAATGATTAAAAAGGGCAAACCGGTAGGAACCCTTGGTAAAACCGGTTATGCAACCGGGTATCATGTCCATTGGGAAATGCGAATAGGAAATGTTGCTGTTGATCCTCTTGAGTGGACCAAATCTCATTTTTAAAAAGGTGAGGTAAAAGATATATCTGCTGAGGGTACTGATCTGAAGATTCGTGGTAGCTCAAAAAAGTTCTAAAGAATATTACATCAGAAAATCGGTACTACAAGCATCGAGTTTTGCACAGAGAAAATTAATTTCATCACGCTGTTTAGATGAAAGCTTTACTAGATACTTAGAGTAGCCTGCCTTGTTTTATACCAAGGCAGGCTACTCTTTTCTTACGTTCTTTATCTTGCGATCAGGGGATTACTACACGAGTGAATTAGTTTTACCTCACTATTTTTTATAAAATATTTTTATAGTGTTAGGTATTCACCGGAGTGTTTTCGATAAGTGTTTCTATTTCTTCAGCTCTGCTAAGGATATTTTCAGCATTGGTACATCTCCATCCTTTTCTTATAAGGTAAAGGCTTGCAAAAAATGTTGTAGTAGTGACTGTGGTAAAGCCTAAAGCAGTAGCTAAAGCTGTATTAGCTATCCTTTTATCTTTTCTGCTGAGAGCTGCTGAAACTCCTGCAGCTGATAGTGCTGCACCAGTTAAAGAATATACTATGCCCCAGAAACTGCTTTTTGCGCCTATTAATCCTGCAATAAAGGTAATACAGTCCCACCCGCTTTTTGTAAGGTGGATATTTTGTTGGCGCACTTTAATATTTCTTTTAGCCATTTTCAATAAGCGATTCTTAGTTTCTAAAGATAACGTAGTGGTATCTAGAAGGCTTATAAGCTGGTTCTTGTCTACGTTCTTAATAGAGGCTACTAATTTTTTTTCATCTCTCTGTGCCTGTAACTGTACTGAAAATGCTGAAACGCACAAAAGAATTAGGAATATATGACTCTTCATCAGTGAAACTTTCTTGTAATAAAATTAATAAGCAACTCAGGTGTAGTAAATTCGTATAGATTATTAGTATCACATATTTTATTTTACTTGTATAAGGGTATATCTATGCAAGATAATTTTCATAATTTAATTTTTTTAGGCAGATTTTTGAAAAGAGGAGATTGGTAGAGATGTGGTTTTAGTAAAGCTTTTTTAAGTACCATTTATTAGTTTTCTATGAAGGTAAGCAAGAAAGCGTGGATTAAATGTATGAAGTTCTTACGAGAAAAATTACTAGGTAAACTTTTATAGAAAACAGCTGAACTATACAAACAGCAGCCAGTCTTTGTTATATACAAAGACTGGCTGCTGTTTCTTTGGATCTTGTATCGGATCACTACTTTGAATGCGGAAATCTTAAAATCGTTTTAATTTCACGTTATTCATAAGAGATCTTTGTGGTCTTATTCAACCGTAGGAGTAGCTTCGATAAGAGCTTCTACTTCTTTAGCAGTGGTAAGAGTACTTCGTGCGTAAGAGCAATCCCAACCTTTTTTCACAAGATAAAGACTTCCTCCAAATGCTCCCGCGCTGAGTAAAGTGAAGCCTAAGCTAACTCCTCCAATAACACTAGCTAATCCACCTGTGCCATGCGCAACTGATTGAGATGCACTTTTTAAGCTCTTTTGTGCAGCTGTGAGACTTCCAAGGGCTCCTATGAGTCCTAACATAAAAGCAATTAAGTCAGGTTTACTTTCAGTGCAATTCTTGGGGATTCCTTGCTCGTTGATCTTGGTTTTAGCAACCGCTAATAAATGACCTTTATCTTCTCCCGTTAACTTTTTTGAGTTTAAAAGCAGTGCAAGTTGTTTCTTATCTTGGCTGTTGATAGCAGCCAGAAACTCTTTTTCACTAAAAGAACCGTGGAGAGATAGTGAAAATGCTGACACACAGAGAAAACCTAAGAATATAGAATTTTTCATGAGTGAACCTTTCTTGTAAGAGAGTTATTGTAGTGCCCTTGTGGTTAAGTCCTCGTGATTTTTATCATCGCATATTTTATGGCGCTTGTATAATGGTGTATCTTTACATACATTTTATGATGTAAGGGCCACTGTTTAGAGTAGTTTTCGTACACCATATTATTCTTGACCGTTTCATCACAGTACTTATTTTTTGAGGTCTGTGTGAGGCGGTACTCAAAAAAAGTGTAGGAATCTATTCCAGAAGCTAGGGGTCTACAGCACAGCGATTTTACAGTGATGAAAAGTCTCTCAAGCAGAGATTTTTTGACTATACAAAGAGCAGTAGGGCTTAGCATAAAACAATCCCCTGCTGCTCTTTGTATAGTATTTATAGACTAGTTGAGTTGGCGTTAAAGCTTAAAAATTCTTTTAATCTAATTTTTTTACAAAATGCCTTCTTACTACTGTTTAGTTGCAGGAGTGTTTTCGATAAGAGTCTCTATTTCTCTAGCTCTGTTTAGAAGATTTTGAGCCGTAGTGCATCGCCACCCTTTTCTCACAAGATAAAGGCTTCCGATTAGACCTGCTGCGCTTACTACTGTGCCACCTAAGCCCACCTTCAAACCCAATTTGCTTAAATCCTTTGTTCGGTTAAAGTCTTCTACGGTTAGTCCTTCCGGGAATTCAGCCTCCTCATCGTGGAGAGAAGCTAATGAGCTGACGAGAAGCCCAGCACCCAAAGCAGATAGAGAATACCCAAGAGCAGAGAGTGTAGAGGATGCTCCTACGAGCCCCGTGATAAAAGTAGCACAATCCCATCCGCTTTTTGTCAGATGTATACTGTTTTTATAAAGTTTAGTATTTCTTTTAGCGACTGTTAACCAATGCTTTTTATTTTCTTCATTTAAATTACCGGTATTTAAGAGACTTTCTAACCCGTTTTTGTCCATTCTTTTAATAGCAGATGCCAACTCTTTTTCCTTCAGATCTGCAGAGAGCGGTAGTGAAAATGCTGAAATACCAAGAAAACTGAGGAGCATATATTTTTTCATGAGAAGTCCCTTTAGGCTATAATGTATTAGAGAGTCGTTGTGGTTAAAATACTACATTTTTAGTATCACATATTTTGTGGTACTTGTATAAGGGAGGGTATAAAGCATTTCTCTTTTAAAGACTTATGTTTCCCGGTCTTTGTGTATCGAAAATTTTAGATATTTTGTAGCAGGGTTCCCAGGATAGATAAGGCGCAGTGTAAATTACGTTGGGTGAGGGTTTTTTCTTGATACGTACTCCTTAAGAACGTATATCAATAAGTAGAAGATAAAACAGGTTCAGAGTTTTGTACTGTTTTTATTGATTAAGAACTATATTTCTCCCATTTTCAAGGATTTTATAGGGGGGTGTTTTCATGGAAGGTATCGTTTGTACTCTTATCATCTAGAGGAGCAGCTTCAATAAGTGCTTCTATTTCTTTAGCTGTGGTGAAAAGATTTTGAGCAGTAGTGCATCTCCAGCCTTTTCTTGTAAGGTAAAGAGCTCCAATAAGCACGGGGGTGCTTATTATTGTGATGCCAAAGCCGCCCCACAAAGCCATTTTTCCAAAAGGATGCAGATCTTCACCTTTTTTAGTTCGAGTAAATTCCTTACATCCATATCCTATTAATAATAAAGAACCGCCTAGAGCAGAACAACTGCTGTATGTCCCAATTATTCCAGTAATTAAGGTATAACAGTCCCATCTGCTTTTTGAGAGGGAAATGTTTTTTTTGCACTCTTTGCGACGTGCTTGCGCAGCTTTTAACAAGAGACTTTTATTTTCTTCCTTTAGACTGCTTTTATTTAAAAGTAGTTCTACTCGCTTTTTGTTCGTAGTTTCAATAGCAGAAAGTAGTTTTTTTTCATTAAAAAGTGCAGAGAGTTGAACGGAAGATGTTAAAAAGTATAAAAATCCGATAAGTAAACGTTTTTTCACGAGTAAGTCTTTCTTGTATTATTTTTATTAGAGCGACTTTTTGTAGATAATTCTTATAGCTTTCATTATCGCATATATTATTGTAGTTGTATAATGGTGAACCTTTTAAGATAAATTTTATGAACACCGTGCGATGTTTTCAAAAAAAAATTAAAACTATCTATTTTATAAGAGTACAAGAAAAATCACAGTTTAAAAAATTTTCAACAAACAGTGGGGTAACACCTTAGGATCTTTTAAAGTTTATAAAAACTCTTTTTAATTGTTCTTTTAGAGTGTCTTTATAAGCACATCTTTTATAGAGAATGGGCAGCTGAGGATATCTATACATTGCTGAGTATCTATGATATAAATGTATCTACAATTTAGTATTTTTTAAAATAACTCTATGTATACTATAAAATATTTCAGAGAAAAGCTTGTTAACTGTTCCTTTCTTATTCGTTTTTTAGTCACTTCTTTATTTTTCTGTGTAACTGCTTTTGTATGGTATTTCTTCTGCTATCTTCCTACGTGCTCTATTCTCGATTTTTGCCAATTTCAGACTAGGTGCCTTCTTAAAAAAAGGGATGAAATAGTTATAAAATCAGTTCATATACCGAGAGTAGCTAAAGAGTTAGAAGAGCTGTCAGTTTTTTTTAAAAATTATTCCTATAAAGATGCCCAGCAAGAAGATAGTGTAGTAGACGACATCATCTCTTTGATTAACTCCTGTGGTCTTTTTTTACTACAGGAAGAGGGTCCTTTTTGGAGAAAAAGCCCTCTCTCTTTTTCGATTGTTTCCTATACCTATCGTATTCGAGGACCTTATGAGTGTATAGTTGGTTTTTTAAAAAAACTCGAAAGCAGTAGTTTAGAAATATATTGTACTACGGGTAGTTGTACGCCGGTAAACAATGAAATCTTTTGCGTCTTTACATTTTCTTTTTTAAGCAGGAGAAATAAGTGAGAAAAATCTTTATACTCTGTTTTTTTACAGTTTCAGCCAATTGCGAATCTAATCCGTTTTGTCCACGCATACATAGTTATAGGTATACCGCTTGTGGAGTAATGCATTCTACGCAAGAACGGATAGGTATTGTATGGATCGATGGTACAAGTTACTGTGTTCGAACAGGCGACTGTGTTGCAGGTCATGTTATAGACTTCCTGGATGATGAATCGATAGTAGTAGTGGATGAACGGGGAGATAAGAAAAAGAGTAGTAAGAACCCTTCAACTTATATAAGCTGAAGGGTTAGGGGGTTAGCACTACGAAAAACGTAGTGCTTAATTAGGGTCATAATAAAAGAAATTTAAGTAACTAATGTTTCAATCATTGGAATACTAGCATGCTGTTTTTCAAAAGTCAAACGAGATAGTGCAGTGACAGCCGACTGAGCAGACCCTTTCAGGAGATCTCATCTTATTGCGCTGAAGCTTAAAGGATTTAATAAGAGTTAGAGCCTTTTTCTACGAGCGGTTACCCCCAGAGAGAACTGGATTGCCTGGGAAGTTGTAAGGGTCCATAGGTGCTTCTAGGTGGTAGAGTTATTTTCGTTGTAAAGAGTGCACAGTAAAGCGCGATGCAAATAGGGGCTCCTCATTATCCTTTTTGGGTAAGGGTTATCACGTTAGATATTATTTTCAGTAGGGAACCTGTTGATTGTTTTGAACAATCTGCAATACTATTGAGAGGAATGGATTATTGTGATAAATAGTTAATTGTAATTGTTAAGGACGATTGTGGACATAAAAAAATTAAGTATACTTATGCTTGTGTGGGGACTTAATCTTGAAATAGCTGCCTTTTCATTAACCGAATGCATCCCTTATTTTTTAGCACTAAGTGCTTCAGGAGTAAGTGGATATAAGCTTTATAAAGACAAAGAAAGCAAGGGCGCGAAATTTTCAATAAAAGATCTTTCAGCCTATGAGTGGCTTCCTTATGCGGCGGTTACGGGAGCAACTGCTTATGGTCTTTATACTCATTATACGATGAGTAGTTCAACTAAAAACTTAGAACATAAATTGGGCAATGCCCGTCAAGCAATGAAGCAGGTTTCGTTGGCGCATCTTCAAACGTGCATTGAAGAGCTGGAGAAGAAATATGAAGTACCCTTGATTAACGATCAGTTAGTTGATACTGGTAATGAAGCTCAAGTGCTCTATCATGTTTTACGCGGGATTGTTGCGAGTGGCCGTTCGATCGATTCTGTTGAATCAAGTTTTTCAGATGACATTAAAATATTGTGTATGTGCAAAAGCACTCTTGAGATCACCGTAAAAGATGAAATGGGCAGCTCTTCACGGGAAGACGCCAAAGATCGGCTGATTTTTGATGCTATTGGACAAAAACTTATCTACAGTTCTGGCGTTATGATTGGCTATATTGAAAAACTCGCTATAGCTTTTAGAGAGCATAAAAACTTCTTTATACTTGAAAATGCACTATTACAGTCGGCACATTATGATTATGCAGAAGAAAGAAAAATAGTGAAGGCCTCCTTAGACTCTTCTTTGTTTGGACGGGAGATGGAAGGCTATATTAATAAAAGGTATAGCGGCACTCAATATCAGTTTCCCTATCTTACGTATGCTTCGTATTTAGAAGAAGGAAAACTGTTATTAGAAAAAGCATTAAGAAATCTTGAGCTCTATAAATCGTTTCAATTTCAAAGTGAAGTCATTATGAATGCTCGCGACACCGTTACTTTGTTAAATTTTCTTTTGCAGCATGTGGTGAATTCCGAGATATACAAATATCAAAAAGCTCAGAAACCTCTTTTTGATAGAAATGAAGAGAGACATCGGCAAGAACTTCACGAAAAACAGAGAGCTTTTGAAGCGGCGTTACATGAACGGGCAGTTCAACTGGAAAATGAACAGAAAGCTACCGAAACAAAGTTACTTGAAGAGAGAAATAGAGAACGAAATGTAGAAAATCAAAGAATGTCTCTTGAAAATTCTTTAGTTCAGCAACAACTTGAAAAACAGAAAATGAAATTTCAAAGTGAAGCATTTAAAAGTGGAAAACAGATACAACGTGCTCTGGATAAAAATAATAAAGAATGGGCAGCTACGTGTGAGAAGCTTCGTAATCAACTCAAAGTTTTACAAGAAACTCAAGAAGCACATGAGTTTATAATCTCCTCATCTGAGAAAGAACGTGAGGCATGGGCGCTCATGAAAATGAATTTGAATAAAGAGTTAGAGCATTTAGAAGATGCGCTTAATGTACCTCCTGCTGTCACTAGTGAAGATGCTCAAGGAGTTACTAACTACTTAAATCTTTTAAAATGGCACCTCACCCAAGTTCGGCAGTCGATTAATGAGTAAAAGAGCATGACACGGGTGTAGAGCATGAGCTCGTGCGCTCTATGCTTTTTATTAACATACACAGAGAGCTTTTGTTTTAACAAAGCTCCTGTTTTAATTGAAAGAAAATAGTATGAACATAAAATATAGTATAGTTTTGTTATTGTTTCCACGTATGATGGTCGCTGAAACTCTTTCAGTGCCCGTACAGTTTGCCAATAAACCTGTTTTCTATATGCAAAAGAAACATCTCCAGGATATAAATTCCTGCTATGGCGCACTATTTGATGCGTGCAATGTAGAGG